>CAZUFQ010000662.1:1519-4480 GCA_964618735.1 uncultured Enterobacteriaceae bacterium | reverse complement strand
CGGGGCTCGCATAATAGCCTTAGGGTTCAAGCTGGCATGATAGCGATGCGCCACCGCCACTTCGGCGAACGTTTTGGTCGTCGCTCCGGTGTCGCGTAGATAGCGCATGGCCGACATGCCGAACCACTGCGCCGGCGTCGTCCAGCCCCAGTGCATATAAAATTGTTGGTCGCCCGCAGCTTGCGTTGGCGGCACGGGACCGCTCGGGGCCTGGCCGCCCATACGACGACCAGAACGGCCATTCATCGAGCGGAAAATAACAATGGTTTTGCAATAGCCGCCTTCCAATAAACCGACAGCCTGCGCGATTAACGCTTCCGTACTGGACCCGCCGCCAAAAATATCAAGCGAATAATTGAGACGAATGCCTAACGATGTCGCCACATGATTGGACGTCGTCGAGTCCCCGGCCTGATAGCTGGTCATGCCATCGATATCACGCGCCTCCAGACCAGCGTTGGTCATCGCCTTCCTTACCGCGTCACACGCCATCGATAACGTCGTGCGGTTCGACGGCCGCATGTGGGGCGTTTCACCCACACCAACGATACAGTATTTATCGGTCAGATTTCCCATCCTTTTTCCTCCTGTTTGTCAGTGTAGGGGCACGGCGCCGCCGTGCCCCTACGTTTAGGCCGCCATCTGCCTTCTAATCTCCTCAATAAACTCTCGCGAGCGTCCGGCGTCCTGTCGCTCCGGCGAGCCCAGCCCAACGACCACACGATCAAGCACGCCTTTGTAACGAGCGGCCAATTTCTTAGCGATCTCGTCATACGTACCGACGATAGCGAGTTCCTCTAGCATTTCGTCGGTGATTTCTTGCGACATGCTGGCCCAGTCGCCTTTGGCCGCTTTAGCGCTCAGTTTGAAGCAAGTGTCGCCCCAACCGTGCGCGTCGAGCACGCCTTTGTAGGTGCGGGTCGAAGCGTAGAATGAAACTTGCTGCTTCACCGGCCCTTTTGCCTTTTCCACTTCGTCTCGCGTTGCGCCGCTGGCAATAAAGGTTCCGGTAATCAAGGAGAGGTCTTCGCGCTTGCGTCCGGCCTTCGCCAAGCCTTTTTGCAAATTGGGTAGTACGGTCTCCTGAATGTATTTACCAGAGTGAAAACCGTGAATGTAAAACCCTTCACACAGTTCACCGGCAAGTTGAGTAATCAACGGATTCAAGCCAGAAATGAAAATCGGAATCTTGGGATGTTCGATGGGCCCCGGATTAAAGAATGGTGTCATCAATGTAAACTGGTAGAATTCGCCAATGAACTCCAACTTGGTGTTGTTTTGCCAACTGTCCCAGATCGCCCGGAGCGACAGGATGACTTCTCGCAACCGTTTCACCGGCGACACCCATTTCACACTGAAACGGCGCTCGTTGTGGCCTTTGACCTGAGTGCCGAGACCAAGAATAAACCGCCCTTTCGAGTTCGCCTGCAAATCCCAACAGATATTAGCGAGCATCATCGGACTGCGCGGAAAGACGATCGCCACACCCGTCCCTAGATTGATACGCTGCGTTTCTCGCGCAGCTACGACCAGCGGGAAAAACGGATCGTGACTGGTTTCCGCGCTCCACAACCCGTCAAATCCTAACCCCTCTGTGCGTCGAGCGGTCTGTGCCGCCGCATCAAATGACGACGGGAAAAAGGCAGTATCCACCTTCATTTACTCTCTCCTTTCAGAGAAAAAGCAACAATCGGTAATCAGCTTCGGGAAGGGTGCTAGGTGTTGGGTGTTAGGTGCTGGTGAAGAAATTTAAAGGTATTTTCTTTCCTCTTCACTTCTGTTCCCTAGCACCCAGCACCTAATACCTAGTAGCTCCGCGGCATTCCGAGGACGTGCTCTGCCACGTAATTCAGCACCATGTTGTTCGACACTGGCGCAATAGAGAACAGGCGGCATTCGCGGAATTTACGCTCCACGTCATACTCAGCCGCAAAGCCATAGCCGCCATGCGTATCGAGCGCGGCGTTGCCCGCAGCCCACGCCGCCTGAGCACAAAGGAGTTTCGCCATGTTTGCCTCGGGACCACATGGTTCACCAGCGTCAAACATTTCCGCCGCTCGGAACCGCATGAGGTCCGCCGCCTCCGTCTGCGCATACGCCTGGGCAATCGGGAATTGAATGCCTTGATTCTGAGCAATCGCGCGCCCAAAGATCACTCGCTCTTTGCCATACCGCACCGATCGTTCGATAAACCAGCGCGCATCCCCAATGGACTCAGAAGAAACGAGAATCCGCTCGGCGTTCATACCGTCAAGAATGTAGTAGAACCCCCGGCCTTCTTCGCCGATCAGATTTTCTTTCGGGACTTTCATATCGCGGAAGAACAGCTGATTGGTTTCATGATTGACCATGGTGTCAATGGGCCGCACCTCCAGCGAATCTCCCGCTGTACGCAAGTCAACTAAGAAGACACTGATTCCCATGGTTTTCTTTTCACACTGTTCATAGGGCGTCGTCCGCGCCAACAGCAACATCATATCCGAATGTTGCACGCGCGAAGTAAAAATCTTTCCGCCGTTGACGATGTAGAAATCACCATCTTTCTTTGCGAACGTGCGGATGTGTGTGGTGTCGGAACCCGCGTCAGGTTCAGTCACACCGAAGGCTTGGAGGCGCACCTCGCCCGTCGCAATCTTGGGGAGATACTGGCGTTTTTGCTCCTCACTCCCGTGGCGAAGCAGGGAGCCCATGATGTACATCTGCGCGTGACAAGCAGCGGCGTTGCCGCCAGAGCGGTTGATCTCTTCCAAGATGACGCTCGCCTCTTTCATCGATAGCCCTGAGCCTCCATATTGCTCGGGGATCAAAGCGGCGAGCCAACCGGCCTGGGTCAGATCCTGCACAAACTGTTCTGGATAGGTGTGCTCGCGGTCGAGTTTTCGCCAATACTCATCGCCGTACTTGCCGCATAGTTTGCGAATCTCGGCGCGAAGTTCCGGACATTGTTCTTTGCTAGGCATG
>CAZUFQ010000662.1:0-1419 GCA_964618735.1 uncultured Enterobacteriaceae bacterium | reverse complement strand
GGCCAAAATACTTTCTTCACCGCTTTCTCCAGTTCCGGACGAAAATCCGGGTGTGCAATCGCAATCAGCTCTTCAGCTCTACGGCGCTGAGTCTTACCAAACAAGCGGGCCACGCCGTATTCCGTCACTACATAATCTGTGAACTGACGCGGCGAGGTGATAAAGCTCCCCTCCTCTATCAAGGGCACGATCCGCGAGATTTTGCCGTCGGAAGTAACAGACGGCAACACGATGATCGATCGTCCACCTTTCGAGTACACCGAAGCAATAGCGTACTCCGGCAAACCGCCAGTACCGGTAAACATTTGGGGACCAAACGAATCTGCGACCACCTGGCCGGTCAGGTCCACTCGGAGCGCATTGTTGATCGCCACCATGTTGTCATGTGAAACGATGGTGCGGATATGATTGACGTAGGCGACGCCGTACAGCTCGAAGTTGGGATTCTGGTTGACAAAGTCTCTCTCTTCACGGCTAAACGCCACTGCCGTCGCCACGGCTCTTCCTCGATGAAGGGTTTTGCGGGCACCGGTGAAAATGCCTTGCCGGACCAATTCGACTCCGCCACGCGGGATGCGTTCGGTGTGCCATCCCATGTCGTTCCGCTTGGCGAAGACGCCTGCCTGGACGATCGCCTCGCTGGTGCTCCCGGCCCCGACCTCGATGGTGTCGCCATCCTTAAGCAACGGCTCGACGAAGGCGGCAATCTTCTTGACTTGGTCGCTCAACTCAATCGCGGGAAACGGCGGACGAAACTCTTCTGAACCTGGCAGTTCAACAAAATAGTCAATCTCGTTCAGATGAACAAAGTTATCGCCGCCAGTGCGGATGGAACTCATGTTGACTTCAGCAATGACTGTTTTGCTGTGCTGGATTAATTCTTTTTTGTCCCATACGCCGCCGCCGAAGCTGACGTAGCCGTTGTGGTCCGGCGGAGAAACGTCGAGCAGCACCACATCCGGAAGTGGAAACGTATCACTACGGCCTTCGTCCCACGTCTTCGTGAGCAGTGCGCTAGGACAAACACGATGATCGCTGCGTTTCTCGACGACCATTTGCCGGACCGGCTTCGGCAAATAGGGGCTCGTATACCAAGGTTCGATCATGAAGGCGTCTGCCGCTTCAGTGTGGTACCAGGGGAAGTCTGACGCCGCCGCGCCGATCATGATGGTGACCCCTTTCAATTCCCGCAAACGATTCGCGAGCGCGCCGGCAATTAACGCAGGGTTGGAATAGACGGGGATCGCAACCCGATCTCCAGATTTGACCACTTTGACCGCCTCTTCGGCTGTCGTGAGACGTTTTTGATATTCTTCGTTCCAGTCCATGAAAAGTTCCTATGTGCCGATAACCCTCACCCTATCCCTCTCCCCTCAAGGGCAATGGCGCGCAGTTAAGCCAGCACGCGTTTCCCATACT
>CAZUFQ010000661.1:2930-4491 GCA_964618735.1 uncultured Enterobacteriaceae bacterium | reverse complement strand
CGCGACGCTACCTTCTTCCTTCGCCCCAAGCCAGGCGCGCACGGATAGCACACACGTATCGTGGAGGATCATAAAAAGTAATAAGGATGGATGTTTGACTCCATCAGTTTTCTCACTATGGCCAAGAGGCGTGGTCTTATGGGCGGTAAGAAAGACCGCTCGCACCTGGGGCCTCAATCTTTTCACTCAGCCATAGTGAGGAGCACCTGCTACTTACATTGCTTCTGGTGCTCACTGAGTTCTCGTGGGGACGTGAACGTCTTTCCGCATTTCGTGCACCGGTTCTGATCAGCCATATTTTTCACCTCCTTTCAGATTTCGTTCCCTCTGCTTGTAGTAGGCCTACCCTGGGTAAAGCAGCAACCGTTGTGCCACGCAAACTCACAAGAAGTCGCCTAGAGTTTCCAACTCTTTCGGGGGTATTGTTCGAAAAGAATCCTCAGCGCTTGTAGGAGAAAAGTCACAAGTAGTGTGAGCATTCATCAAGAAAAGCCTCTGTATCATTAGGCATGTTCGTTGTTGCAAGTGAAGGAAAAACGATCCCGCTTTCCTGTGGAGATAAGATGACTATCCGAACGTGGCGTTTTATCACGCCCCTTCTCACCGCACTTACTATGGGGATGGGGTTCTGCCATACGTTGGAGTCCCCTGTCAAGCTGCAGTATGACTATCCGCTGTACATGGCAGTCCAGCATAGCCTGTACTGGATGTTTGCCGCGGTTGGCGCCGTCATCGAGGTGGGAGCGATCCTTGCGGCGGGGGTATTATCGTTTCTCGTGCGCGAGCGACGACCAGCGTTTGGCTGGACCGTCGCAGGGACGGTCCTGATGGCGACGGCCCTTGCGGCCTGGTTCGCATTGGTTGCGCCCATGAACATGCAGATGACCCAGTGGATGACCGGAGCCCCGTCTCCAGACTGGACGCAGGTGCGCGCCCAATGGGAGTACGGGCACATCGTGCATTTTGCACTGCAACTGCTTGGGCTCAGTTTGCTTATTTTCTCCGTACTCCTCGAAACCCCAAGCGTTAGTGATCAGACTCGGGACCGCGGGTCAGTGACCGCACGCCCCTTTCAGAACTCGGCGAGGCACAGAGAAGGAGTACGAGGGAATAGCAAAGATACATAGTAATAATGCGTATTCCCCTGGAGTCCCTTTAAAGACATCAATCATCTCTTCTCATTATATCTCTTTTGGTCTCACTGGCGGCGTTAGACACCGCTCTTCCAGTACCGGCGACTGCATGGCCTGCCCCCTCTCCCACTGCTTCTACACTCTGACCTGTCGCGCGAAAAACCGAACACCCGCCGAGACTGGCGGCGCCAAGACTCAAGAGAAAGAGAATCAAGAAAGCTGCGCGTCTTTGTTTTTGTTGCATAGTTTACCTCCCAATAATGTAGTCGAATAACCTCTCCTACCGTAGAGCTTGATACAAGAGATCAAATAGCCTTAGGAGCACGATGAAGTCGAGGCGCGCTAAGCGAGCAAGGCGAGACTCCTCAGGTTATGGTGATCCCTTTTTCTTTTACTCCAGGTAAGTATGTCTACTGTGTCATAATAGG
>CAZUFQ010000661.1:0-2830 GCA_964618735.1 uncultured Enterobacteriaceae bacterium | reverse complement strand
GGCTTCCAGGCGCTCCTTTTCGAGTTCAGAGCCAAGGCATAGAGCCACTGGAATTCCTCGCAGCCTAGGATCGCGACGGATCTCTGAGAGCACCTCGTACCCGTCTTTCTGCGGAAGATAGAGGTCAAGCAGGATAAAATCTGGCCGCGGCGCATTTTTATATTGGCCTTCGCGGCGCAGGAAAGCCAGCGCCTGTTCTCCGTTGTCAACCATACTGAGAAACGTGGGAAACTGCACATCTTTCAGCATTTCTTGGACTAGGCGCACGTCAGCCGGATTATCTTCTACTAACAAAATGTTCACTGGTCCTCCTCGATCAATAGGTCTATGAATCTGGGCTCTGGTATGCTCTTTCTGAAAAATGGTCTTCTCTGAAGGGTTCAGGTAGGAATGCTGGGGTGATGCGTCACTGCGAAGAGGAGGGAAGAGCCGTCGCATTCCTGGCTGTCGCCAGTGCTGTCTTGCGTTGCTCCACTTTGTCTTTGTCATAGTACAGCGGAAAGGTCGTTTTCGTGAGGCTGTACATCTTGTCGGTTGCCGCTTGCTCACACACTGGCCGCAGGTCATCGCCCAACGAAGCGCAAGCAGCCCTGGCCCGGTTCTCATCATAGTCGGCCAGTTTCTCAATCGCTCCCTCAACGCAAACAATCCGGTCGGTCAGGCTCCCATGACGACAGAGTGGGGCCAGTTGTGCGGGATTGGTGAAAACTTCCTCGGTCATTGCGTGCCCGAGTCCATGGAAACAGCCGAGTCGTTGCGAGGTTTCAAGCTGTAGACACTCGCGTGTGAACTGCGCGACCTCGTCAGGGCGGTCTATTAACTGGACAGCTTTGTAGCGATAGCAAGCGGTCGGAAAGATCTTTTCCTCGTCGCATGGGTATTGCCATGACGGCGGCGGTGTGGCCGCTTGCGGACCGGTGATGAGCTTCTCCATGTATACACCAGTCGTGCAGTAGTACTGCAGGCCCTCTTCAGCGAAGCCAAGGCAAGCGTCCACCGACTGACGTACATCACCTCCAGTGACTAACATGAACGCATGGCCGAAGGCGTGGGCGCAATTCCCCGGTTTGTGGAGTCGAGCAATCTCTCCTTGTTCACAGAACGTATTCATTTGTGCTGTGATTGCTGCGAGCGTGGAGCCTCCGAAGGCCGCCGCCACCGCGCCATGCATACAGCCGGAAGTGCAACGTGCGCCGCAGGACCGCAGCGCGGCGCCGAGATCACGGCTTGTTAGAAACAGCGCTTTGCCCAGGTCATGGGCTTGCCCGTGACACGTAGGGTAGGTCTCTTCCAGAACATCCAGAAGCGTGGACGCGCCAACGAGCGGAAGATATTTCTCAAAGAGATCAACAGTCGGTCTTTCGGCCTCTTCAGCAGCCCTAAATTCCTCCTTGAACTGTGCTAACCCCGTCGTATCCTCTGCTCGATTATGGGCTGGCGGCGTGCTGCTAGACTCCATCTCCCATTCCCCTGCGAACGGCGCCGGTGATGCCTGCGCCCATACCGCTAAGGGAACGAGCAACAGGAAGGACGGAACAAAATTGATAATGTTGGCGACCCACTTTACATAGGGCGCCTTTAGACCCCAACGCGCGGCGTCCAAGCACGACCTACAGAATTCGGAAATTAATTTCAGCACCAGATGAATACCCAGGTTGATGAGTAAAATTAGTGAGGGTTGTTCTTGTGAACAACCCAAGGCTCTTGCTCTCTTGATTAGTCTGTCTTTGTAGTAGTTGTAGTCCTTCTCTCGATTGTTACATGTTGGTCTACATCGGGTGATGGAAGTGGAGCGGTCGCGGTTGAAGAATACGAGCGCTCGGTATTTTCTTTCACAACTCGCTCATGAGAACTACACGCTACCCCGCCCATAGCTAAGGTAACAAGAGTCGTGATCATTACAAACTTTTTCATAAGGGTCTCCTTTTCTTTCTACATCTCGCCATAGCTTCTATTTTCCAGTTGTTGACAAGTAATTGCCCGGAGAACTGGATTTAATCTGAAGTTACAGTTGAAGATTGGTGCTCGATCGTCGTGCGTTGTTGTACCTCAGGCGCTGGCGCTACTCTCGAAGACCTCTCCTCTACTCGCGAGCGCTTCGTGATCTGCGCTTCAGTATCAAGGGGATCGGCTGTAGAAGAAGACCGCTCCTCCTTCCTATAACTGTCTGACTTACGTTCCTGTACAGAAGATGGCGACAAGGGGTCGGATGTGACAGTCGAAGACCGATGCTCTGTCTCCACAGAACTCCTCTCTTGCACGGAAGACGGAGGAGAAATAGGGTCTGGTGGAGTGACGGTAACCCGGTTACTTTCCATAGTGGAGTGAGTTATCTCGTCGGCAAAGGTTGCGCCGGCCATCAACATAGCCGCCGTCATTACAGTCGTTATTACTCCTAGACGCTTCATAGAAACCTCTCCTTAACTTAGATTTTGGCGAAGGAAAGGGAGAATCTCTTCTGTAGAAATCCACCCAACTCAGCAACGCCGTTTGCTTCTATTCGCAATCAACATGCCAAGTAAAAAGGAGAGAAAAGAACCGTAGATTTTTGGGAAATATTTTCAACCTTTCGTCGCCATCGAAGGGCGAGGGTCCCCGTAGTTCTAGTAAACATTGTCCCAAAGAGAAGAATACGTGTTGCATTTTCGAGACTTGAAAACCGACCTTCTTCACTCAGCTAAATATAGCTTGCATAAGGCAAAAACTGTGATTGACATTGTTTGCTGCTCATCTCACTCAGGGAGGAGTTGTGATTGTCTAGTGCGGGGCATCTCACCCGAATCTGTAGGGAAATCCTCTTCATTATTATAGAGCAGGTCCCGACAGAAAC
>CAZUFQ010000660.1:0-4500 GCA_964618735.1 uncultured Enterobacteriaceae bacterium | reverse complement strand
AGTAAAGTGAGGGCAGGGAAACCCCTGCTGGCGAGGTAGGGAAAACCCCTAAGGGTGAGAGGAGAAGAACTGCGAGGTAGAGAAACGTTATAGCAAGATGTGGCGTGTCATATATATGAGCTCTCTCGGCTGCTGGTTCCCTCGCCCCTTGGGGGAGAGGGCCTGGGTGAGGGGATATCTGCAGCGAGCACCCTCTCCTGTATCCTCTCCCCTCAAGGGAGAGGAGAAAAAGGCCCCTCTCTGCATCCCCTATTTTGGCGCGTTTTCTCTATAGAGATAGTGAGCAGCAAGAACAGGAAGTCTGGCGGGCGACGCTTTTTATCCGCGTGCTGCGCGCCGCCTGCTTATTTCTCCGATGAGACTAGGCCGGTGCGAATGGCGTAGCGGACGAGGCCCGCCACGTCGTGAATGTCCAGTTGATTCATCAAGCGAATGCGATGGGCCTCTATGGTTTTTTCACTGCGATGCAACAGCGCCGCGATTTGTTTGCTTGTGTGTCCTTCGGCGATCAACTGCAAGATCTCGCGTTGCCTTGGGGTCAAGGGATCGACTGGCGACGACTCGCGCGGTTCGTCTTCACCGCCGCCGCCGAGCTGGCGCCGATACGTGTTAATCACTTTCTGTGAGACTTCATGTGAGAGATACGACTCGCCCCGGGCTACTGCCCTCACCGCGCGCTCGAGTTCGGCGGCGGCGGCGTCTTTCAACAAGTAGCCTGCCGCGCCAGCGCGCAGAGCTTGTGTGACGTATTGCTCGGTAAGGTGCATAGACAAGACGATAACGCGAGCTTCCCGACAGTCCTGCGATATCTGCGCGGTCGCCTCTAATCCATTGAGGCCGGGCATGGAGATGTCCATCAAGACGATGTCGGGTCGAAGCTTCTGAGTGAGGCGTACGGCCTCGCGGCCGTCTCCGGCTTCGCCCACGACTTCGACCCCCGCCGTGTGTTCGAGCAGCATCCGCAGCCCGGCGCGAAACAAGGCGTGATCGTCGGCCAGCACTACTCGAATGGATGCGGCTTTCATACTTCTTTCCTTTCTCTCGGTGTTTGTTCTTCGTTCAAGGACTTATCTGTAGACGAGGGCGTCGAAAACGGAGGCGCCCACATCCTATCGCCAGGCGGGAAACTCTGTGGGAAACGGATGTGAATCTCAGTTCCATGTTCAGGCGTAGCCGCAATATCGAATCGTCCACCCGCAAGTTCCACCCGTTCTTGCATGCCTAATAGTCCGAGACTTCCTCCTTGCGTCGCTCGCGCCCGCGCAGCCCGGACATCAAACCCAGACCCATCGTCGCGCACCACAAGGTGTAATTCGGTTCCCTGTTGCTGCAGTTCGACCCATACGTTTTGCGCATGCGCATGCCGTACAACGTTCGTTAGGGCTTCTTGCGCAACGCGGAAGCACGCAGTTTCTACTGTTGGGTCTGCATGAAGATCTGGAGGCGCAGCAGTAAAATGACTGGCGACGCCTGTGCGCTGCTCTTGGCGCTCCACATACCATTCAAGCGCAGCAGCCAGGCCTAGATCGTCCAGGAGCGAAGGACGAAGATCCAGCGATAGATTTCGCACTTGTTGCAGGGTATGGTCCACAATCTCTATGCTATCCGCCAATCGCTGAGCGCTTTCTTTGGGAAAACGTTGTACCGTCTGAAGATTAATTTTGAGCGCCTGCAGCGCTTGACCTAGTTCATCGTGCAATTCACGGGCAATCGCGCGCCGTTCGTTTTCTTGGGCTTCCAACAACCGACGGGACAAGCGTTGCAGCGTGTCTTCCGTTTGTCGGCGTTCGAGTTCACGGTGCTCAAGCGCCTCGGCCATGTCGTCGAAGGCCGTCAATAATTGGTCGAGTTCTCCCAGTCCTTGAGGCAGGCCTGTCCGAGTATGTAAATCGCCGGCGCGTAATTGGTTCGCGGCCTGGAGCAGCACATGGACCGGACGAAGCACCAACCAGTTACTGCCGACCCAAGCCGCCGCCAGGACCAGTAACGTGACTACTCCGAGCGTTATCAAGTTACGAACGAGGCGGCGGTGCGCGGGAGCAAGCGCCACTTCGGTGGGAATACCAACACTCACGTACAGCCCGACCCCTCCAACTTCACGCACCTGAGTGAACGCATATAATCGTTGTATATTATCAACATCTTGCATCTCCGTCGTTTCTTTCCCATGCGCCAGCATCTCCTTGATGAGAGGCGCTTCCGGCAGCGCCACCCCAACCCACTGTTGGGGATCCGGATAGCGAGCGAGGATGACGCCGTTCCGGTCTATTGCCGTTAAGGTGGCGCCCTGGGGAAGTCGGGCTCGCGCGGCCAGTTGGTTGAGCCAGTGGAGATCTAAGGAAGCCGCAACCACGCCGGAAATCTTGTCTTCTTGATCAAAAATGGGATACCCCACGATAAGGACAAAATCTCCGGAGATCGCGCTTTGCTGATAGTCTCCGATGCTAAAGTCCCGACTTTGCATGGCTCGTTGAAACCACGCAAAACTGGCGACGCTGACTGGTTGCGCCAACGGGGTCCCACTACAGAACGCTTGTCCATCAGCGTGGGAAGCGCCTAAATTGACGTAGATCGGATAGCGTTTCAGCAGCGTGGAGAACAGCTCTGAACATACTCGCGCATCCCCGTTACGCACCGCCGGGAGTTGGGCCAATACAATCAAGAGTTGATGGGCCCCTTGGAGAAATTGCGTCTGCTCGACGGCGGCCAGCTGCGTGATGCGCAACGCGTCCTCCTGGGCCTGCGCGGCGGCCAGTCGTCGCTGTTCGAAGTCATTCAAGAGCAACAATCCCAGCATCGGCAGGACAGTGAGTCCAATTAATAAAAGTAGACGAGTTTGTAGGCGAGCAGAAGAAAATAGTCTCATGACTCCCGCTTTCTGCGGATTACCCGCCAACGTCGATGGTGAGATTCCCCAAAGTGCTCCCACGCATAGTTGACTCTGCGCCTCAATACGGGCGCAAGATCCCTCCTAAGATGTCCAGCGCTTCGCGCTCACTTTATACACCAAAACAAGGGCTGTGGCATATCCCAGTTTCTTCCTGTCTCGTGTTTTACCAGACGGTGAGTGCGAAGAGATGCAGCAGGGCGCTTCACTGGCGCCCCGGCGTGTTGGTAGTAGGCCAATTTCCCATGAACGGATGAACCTTGGCAACGACTGCCCCTTGCGCGCCACCATGTAGGGGCTTGATTCATCAAGCCCTGTGGCGGGTCCGATGAATCGGACCCCTACCGCGTAAGGGGGTAACCCGATTAAACTGCACCACTACTGACGTGTTCTAGCGTTTGCTCCTGGAACGAGTTAGATAGAAAAGGTCGTTTGGGCGTGAGACGTGAGCTGGCAATCTCGCCACGCAGCAAGGAGGACGAACGATGAGCACCGAAACGCACGGGGATATTTCCTCGGAGACAACAGAGACGCCTGCCCTCACGGAAATCTTGGATACGCACGCCAAGATGGAAACGCGGGTGGGAGAAATCTATATCAATTTCGCTGCAACCTTCGGAAAAGACAGTGAACTCCGGGTAATGTGGAGTGCGATGGCGCTCGAAGAAGGGGGACACGCCGCTTTGATCCGTGCGGTCAATAAGGGGTTGCTCTCAGGCGTCTTCCAAGCCAAATCCTTTTTGCTGCCGATTGATATTGTCGAGTCACTGGTGACGCGGATCGCGGATTACTATCGCCAAGTAGAAGCAGGGGTCTCGCTAGACCAAGCACTTCGCATTACGTGGGAGCTGGAGTGTTCGGAGCTGGATTTCATGCGCGAGCTGCTTGTTGCGTCTAGTAACCTTGCGGAATTGGGATTTCCTACCAACGTCGAAAGCAAAGACAAGCACATGAGCCGTCTGCGCGAACTCATCCAGCAATACGCTGCTGATGAAAGTTTACGACGTGAAGTGAAATTTCTGTCGGCAGAACGGTTCCCACGGTAAGTCGCCGCGTTCTCGGAAAGAAAGGAGGAGGGGAAACTATGGAAAGCACACGTGAAGAGGCGGCGCCGACCTTCCCCACCTGGCGACGGCGTTTAGAGGAGGCGTCGAAAGAGGCGTTGCCCCAGGAGATCGACCGCTTCCTACAGGTGCTCCACGCAGTAGGAACCCCGATGATCGACGGGTCCGAGGTGCACTTCGTGTACTATGGCCCTGATGCGCGCAAAGCGTCGCTCGTCGGCGAGTTTAATCAGTGGTCTCCATCGGGGATTGCCATGACACCACTGCAGAAGACGGGGTTCTTTTATCACGCGATGCAGGTGAACGGACCAGCGCGGGTCGAATACAAACTGATTGTCGATGGCGAATGGATGATCGATCCCTTATGCCAAAACACGGTGGACAACGGCATCGGCGAACAGAATTCCAGTTTTGTGGTGGGCAACTTTCATGAGCCGCCGGAACTGGAATGGCTTCCCGCGATTCCCCACGGCAAAGTGGAAGAATTCGACTTTGAGAGTCAACTCTTGAATAATCGACGGCGCGTCTATGTCTACCTTCCTCCAAGTT
>CAZUFQ010000659.1:0-4504 GCA_964618735.1 uncultured Enterobacteriaceae bacterium | reverse complement strand
CGATGTAGAGCGCCGTCGCTTCGCCCTCGACGTTCGGATTCGTCGCGATGATCACCTCGCGCACGTCGCCGCCCTGCACGCGTTCCAGCAAACCGCCGACGTCGATGTCCTGCGGGCCGACGCCGGCCTGCGGCGCGAGCGCGCCGAGGAGCCCGTGGAACATGCCTTTGAAATCCCGCGTCTGTTCGTGGTTCCAGAAGTGTACCGCTCCTTGGAGAGTTGGCTCGTGGCGCACCCTGACGATGCAAGCATTGCGGAGCCCGATGTATCGAATTATCCCATCGTACGTGTCCCGGCTCCTGCTGGCAGTTTGCTCATCTGGAGTTTCCTCCTTCCCCATGGGACCGGGAGGAACTGGGCCGACAAGCCGCGCATCACACAGGCCATTCTGATGTGGCCAGCAGGAGACGAAACGACACGGCAGGAACGGATTATGCTCTGGCAACAGAAACGTGTACCGGAGGTGTGGCGGGGATGGCCCGGGCAAATCGAGCCTGAACCAGGAGAGCCAGCTGTGCTCACTGATCTTGGGAGAAAGCTTTTAGGGCTCGATTTGTGGTGATATAGCACGAAACTGTTCCATTCTCTCTAAGGTGTTTCTAAGAATGCGACTTTCTATTCGGACATTACCAAGGCTCCGCCTTTCTTGCTATCTTCCAGCGGATTTGTATCATAGAGTTTATGATTGATGTCCTTCCCTTGGAAATTGCGCCGGGAACTACTGGGACGACGGGGCTGGTGACTCCGATCTATCGCTACTTGATGCAGCAGCCCGAGCATTGGTTGCGCCAAGCCTTTTTTGTTGGCCGACCGAAATTGCCAGTGTCACGTGTCGTCGAATCTATGCAGGTCAATGAGCAGAGTATTGAAGAAGTAGCCAAAGATTGGGGGCTACCGATTGGCGCGGTTGAGGAAGCGCTTGATTATTACCAACGTTTTCGAGACGTGATTGACGCTGATGGAATGGATGACCTCGCATTGAGCGAAGAACTAGCGCGGCAGCATTCTGGACAGGCGTGAAAATTTCACGCTTCTTGCTCCCAGGCTCTGTCTGGGAATACAAAGTCTACACTATAGACTGGGAGAGCCTGACCGATGGAGCGCGCCTAGACAGAGCCCAGGCGCGAGAGTAGGCTACAGCCTTCTTTTACTGAAACGCCGCAATCACCTGCTCCAAAGCCACTATTTGATTGCCGCGCGCCGATGATGGCACAACAATCAACGTGTTGACGCCGGAATCATACCAGGCCTCGACGCCTTCGCGAACCTCTTTGGCGTTCCCATAAAGCGTGACTTGAGAAAGCCAACGATCGGACATGAGCTGCGGGATTTTGTCTTCTTCTTTGTTCTCGATTGCTTTTTGAATCGCTCGCATCTCTTCTTCAAAGCCTGCTTCGATCCAATATTGTTGGTAGTTCGGCAGCCGCACGTAACCACTGAGCGTTTTCCTGTTGACCGCAGCAGCGGCAGCTTTGTCATCGTCAATGACCGTGGGGACCATGTTAGCGATGATGAAATCTTTTCCCTGCTGTTTTTCAGGCGAGAGGACTTTCAAAGAGTCGCGCATATGTGAACGTGCGGCATTAGCCCACACCGCTCCTTGCGAAATCTCTCCTGCCAGTTTAACCATCGGCTTGCGCAGCGTCGCTAGCATAAGCGGGGGTAGGGGGCCCGCCATTGGGGCCGCGGATTGCAAATCCTGCACGAACTTGCGGATATCAGCCAAGGGCTTTCCGACTTGGAGGCCCAGACGTTGGTGGACAGGCCCGTGACTTACGCCAATACCAAAACGGAAGCGTCCATCTGATAGCTCATGGATGAGCGCCGCCGTTTGCGCATAATCGAACGGTTGCCGAAAATAGATCGGCGCTATCGTAGTGCCGAAGGGAATTTCATGGGTGGCGAGGGCGAGCGCCTCACACAGCCCCACACAGTCACCCATGCTGGGACAATAGATACCAGTAAAACCTTCATGTTCGAGACGATGCGCGATTTCAAGCGTTGCCTGCCGCCGGTTGGGCATCGCGGCGAGACTCACTGCCGGTTTTTGTGCCATTAGCTGCCTCCTTCTTTTCCTTAGTACTCAGAACTGTGTAGTTGGCGGTAACGTAGCTGATCGGACCCGGACAGTCGAGCCGTCGAATCGTCAGGCAGTCAGACCGTCAGAGGCTGATAGACTGAGAGACCGTCTGACTGAAAGACTGATAGACTGACAGGCCGATAGACGGTACAGTAACTTCCGTTTGCAGCAAGGAGATTTTTGGCATGGATGAGACTCTCAGAGCAATTCTTCGTCGTGCGGCGGCCGCTCGTGATCAGCAGTCCGAAGGGGTTGGCCTGCCGCCTGCTCGTCTTGTCCATTTCCCAACCAGTCATTCAATGGGAGCACTCTTTGTGCGACGTATTTTTGCTGATGGCGATTATGCGCCGTGGGAAGCCTGGGGAAACGCGCAAGGGGCCATCGCCGTTCCTGTGGGTAGAGAGCTGCGGCTCAATGTCACGCCGCAGGCGTCGACCGATCTCTCGCCGCTTGCGTCCCTACGACCAGACGATCTGCAATATCTCCAGCTCTCCAGTTCGCGAGTCAATAACGCGGGTTTAGCGCATCTCAGCAAATTGACTGGGCTCCGTGTTTTATGGCTGTACGATACGCCGGTGAGTGATGGCGGGCTCGTCCATCTCCGTGCTCTGACCGGTCTGCGCGTGCTCAATCTACGCAGCACCCTGGTGACCAGCGTCGGCGTTGATGCACTGCAAGAGGCGTTGCCGCAGTGCGAGTTTCGCCGTGCGTGGAAGTGAATGCATGACTCCAGTGTTGTAGGGGCGGCCTGCGTGGCCGCCTGGGCCTTGGGGGGTGACATAGATCGGCCCCTATGTCGGACCGACTGGGCGTGTACCAATCTCATCCCATTCGATTTAATGAAACGGCAGCTGACGAAAGTCGCTTTGGTAGAATTCCTTGAGCTTGCCAATATCGCTGCTTGGCAATGTCTTTCCGCTGACCGCCACATTATCTTCGACTTGTTTGACCGTGCGAATTCCTGTGATCGTGCTCGATACGACCGGGTTGCTCAAAATAAAACGCAGCGCTGCTTGAGCGAGATTAGACACATCGTCTCTGACGAGGAACCCCAGTTTTTCAACCGCAGCTTGGGTCTGCGCTAGCCCTTCTTCCGGGAATATACCTTTGCGCCAATCTTTTTGTGCAAACTCTGTCGTGCTTTTGAAGCGGCCTGAAAGAACACCACGTTCGAGCGGGACCCGCGCGATAATGCCCACATTCTCTTTCTGCGCTAGTGGAAAAAGTTGTTCTTCTGGATCTTGATGGAGAATATTGTAGACCACCTGGAGCGTATCTGGTTTTCTGGTTTGTATCGCTACGAGTCCGTCCTCAGCTTTTTCTAAGGAGACACCATAGAAGCGAATTTTCCCTTCTTGTTTGAACCGATCCAAACGCTCAAAGATCTCCCCGCGTTGCATGACTTCTGGCGAAGGATTATGAAGCTGGTACAAGTCAATTGTGTCAATCTGTAAACGCTTGAGACTAGCTTCCAGCGCTGAGGTAATATAGTCCGGATCAAAATTCCGCAGGCCCTGGCGGACGGTGAATTGATTACCGCCCTTCGTAGCTAAGACGATTTCGTTACGCCGTGTCTTAAGCACTTGCGCGAGCAGTTCCTCACTATGGCCGCGACCATAAGCGTCGGCAGTGTCAATGAAATTCATGCCGAGGTCAACCGCTCGGTGCAACGCACGCAGTGATTCCTGGTCATCCGTCGCGCCAAAAATTTCTCCGCCAATGGTCATCGCGCCGAAGCCGACATCAGAGACGCGCAATCCAGTTCTTCCTAAAGTGCGATACTGCATGTTCCTGCTCCTTAGAGATGGTTTTATATGACGCCTTCGCTCGTCAGTTGTTGCAGCTGATCGGGCGACAGTCCCAACAAGGCGCCATAAATTTCTTCATTATGTTGCCCTAACAGCGGCGCTGGTTTCGCCTCGACCGGAGAGTCCGTCAATTGCACCGGACAACCCGGCATGGTGACCGTTCCGCGAGCAGGATGGTCAACTTCGACAATCATACCTCGCTCGCGCAGATGGGGATCGGTCAAAATGTCGCGCGAGTCCAATACCGCACCGCACGGCACGCCGACCTCTCCCAGTTTTTTCATCACAGTGTGTTTATCGTGTTGCTGCGTCCACGTGCGGATGAACGCATGAACCTCGTCAAAGCGTTTATTACGTTCTTTCTGGTCGGTATAACGCGGATCGCCAATCAGGTCCCCGCGTCCGATGACCTGCAGCACGTTACGCCACATCTCCGGCGTTGTTGTCATAATGTAGACGTAATCGTTAAGACCGCCGGGATGACAAGGATAGGTGTCGGTAGGAGCGGCGTGACTCAGCCGGTTGCCAGTGCGCTGCACGACAGTGTTGGTTTGAATATGGTGGCGCAGCGGCACGCGCATGTAGTTCACCATAGCGTCCTGCATGGAGACTTCAA
>CAZUFQ010000658.1:0-4505 GCA_964618735.1 uncultured Enterobacteriaceae bacterium | reverse complement strand
TCCGGCTCCACAATAGCCATCTTTTCTTCCATCAACAAATGGGAGACATAACCCACACTCTATCGGTACTTACCCGCTCCCGACCAGACTCCTGTGCCAGCTTCTTTCAAAAAGGCCGCCCCGAATAAGAGTACGAACGTATTACGCCCATCGAAACACTGATCTCTGTTTTTTGATCGCTAAAGAGGGTTTCTCTTCCTACCCCCCCCAGAAGTTCGGAAGTTCGTTGGATTCTGTTCCGTTACTATTGGAACCCCATCATGGACATTTCATTTCACCGTCATCTCTCGGTAACATCTTCCCTCCATGCTTGTCACCATCTGTGGCAGAAAGGAGGAGCAGCAGCGCTCACAGTGCGTTCGAGAGCCCAGTGTAAATTGCAAAGTGAAAATGGACCAGCATACAAGAACAAATGCGGGCAACAATCAAAAGTAAAAGTGTACCACTTGGTCCCCCGATCTTACTCCTTCGCTACTTACCCACCGGAGACCCCCGCATAGCTCTCTCACTCGTTGAGAACCCTCTGGTACACGATTCGACTCAAACTTGGTACAAAATTCCGGATCTTTCGCACTTTTGATGAGAATGTCGAGCTAGGGAGAAGGGAAGATCTCGATTTTCTTTAAATTATAGAGGATCTCCCTCTGTCTTTTTTCGCTCACTTGAAAGTTTGGTCTCGGCATTTGCAGCGCCTGGGAGTCCGCGCGATGTCTCCGATGTCGGTGCACGAAGCGCCTTGCCCCGCTTCACCAAAGCTGCGTCTGAACCAAAATTACTTTGAAATTTACACCCACGGTGGCACAGACGGTTGGCTATGGGAAATCCTGGGGTAAGGGTCCAGGAAATGCGCCTTTGTTGGGCGAAGCAACCGTCAGTGCCGCCAGTGTGTAGAGGGGCCATCCACCGCATGCGAGAACAAAAAAAATAGTTCCGCGCGCGGACAAAGGATGTTCTTTGTGGCTCTGGCCGAGGGTGGTGTGCGCCCTGCTCAGGGGCGTAAGTTCAGTGGGTGTGAATCCCATCGGGCAACTGTTGCCCCGGCTGGAAGTACTTTGGAGTCATACAGGAGGGAATGGTGTGAGGTAAAACATCCAGAGAAAAACCCTTGCAAAGCATCAACGAGTCGGCGGGCTGGAGCGCGAAGCAACTACGCTCTTCAGCGTCGGCAATGAATTAATGACCAGCATAAGGAGATCTTGTCATGAATACGGTACTGAAACACTCTATGGCGTGTGGAGCAGCGGCGTTATTGGCAGTGGCGGTCCAGACCACGGCTTTGGCGGCATGTGCTGACAATGTGCTCTCGCTTCTCCAAGTAGAACCCTACAAATCTCTCAATAACACGTTGCATCCACGTGTCCCCGAGTTAGATACTCTGGTAAAGAATATGCTCAAAGCCCCTACGGTGAGCGCTAAAGAGGCAGCCTATAATACGATGAAAACGCGAATCGAAACCGTGCTGTTTCCCGGGATCACCTCGGGAGCTTCACCCCGGTTGTTACTCGCGGAATCCGATGGGACCGTCATTTACGATTCGGCTCAGTTTGGCAAAAAGGTCACAAATACTACTGCCAGTTGCGGGACTCAAGGAACCGTCCCCAGAAACTCGTATCCTTCCTTTTGTACGAAGCAAGTCAATGAAAATCATAATTCCCGCATAGCCATTTTGGATGCGCAACTGTACACCTGCGGTCTGGGGGTAGAAACGAAATTCAGTACCTCCGTGAATAAGACCCAATCGTATGTGGCCGAACGGCTGGGGGATTATTTAGATAGTGAGGGTACGGCTCGCTACTCCAAAGACCAATAGGTAGCGAAGGCGGGTATTTGAGTTACGGACGGCGGAGCCCATGTCTTCCTGGATGGCACGATCCCCCTTGCAACTCCCTCCCCAGGCGGAGGGTCTGATCCGGGAGCCGTCCAAGAAGCGCTGGGACAATGCGAGACACTGAAAACCGCAGATCAAGCCCTGGGGTATGTGGTAGCGTTAGGAGCAGCCGTTGAGAGCGATCCCATCGTTCTCAACGGCTGAGCACCTGTGCTTCCGACCTCCAGCACTTCTTTATCGCCACCGACATCACCGGCCTTTAAGGAGCCTTTGCCGCCATGATCACCGCCATCAAAAAAACCCGCATCGTGCAGTAAACGCCATCCCTTTGGTCGCGGTGGTAGCGCTTTTTTTGGTACTGTTTTCGATTTGTTGATTCTGGCAGGGAGAGCTGTCATGGTCACCTGAAGGGAACTGAAGCTAGGAGCGGCAGGTTCTCCGGAGGGAGGCAAGACGATGGCGGTGGAAGTCGTGCAGTGTCCGCACTGTCAGAGTAGAGAGGTGGTGAAATATGGCAGGGCCAGCAACGGCAAGGCGCGTTATCGGTGTCAGCAGGGCGAGGCCTGTGGCCGGACCTTCCTTCGTGTCTATGCGTATCCTGGACGCACGCCCGAGGTGAAGCGGCAGATTGTCGAGATGACGCTCAATGGGAGTGGCGTACGCGATATTGCCCGTGTGCTGCACGTCAGTCCGACCACGGTGATCGGGGAATTAAAAAAAAGGCCACCGCCCTCTCGCCGGTCAACACCGTCGTCGTGGAGGGATGCTGTCCCGAGGCGATCACAGTAGAGGTGCGCCGCGTGGAAGCGGCGGAGGTCGATGAGATGTGGAGTTTCGTGGGGAGCAAAGCCCACCCACGCTGGTTGTGGCACGCGATTGATCATCTCACGGGGGTGGTGTTGGCTTATGGATTGGGGAACCAAGCCGATGAGGTTTTCTTACAGTTGCGGAAGTTGCTCAAGCCGTTTGGGCTGGTGCACTTTTACACCGACGCGGCGGGAGTCTATAAGCGCCATCTTCCTGCCCCGGCCCACACCGTGGGTAAACTCCACACGCAGCAGATCGAACGCAAACATCTCACGTTGCGTACGCGTATCAAGCGGCTCGCGCGCAAAACCATCTGTTTCTCCAAGTCGGTGTTCATGCCTGACACCGTGATTGGTCTCTTTGGAAATCGCTACGAGTTTGGCACCCCTGTCTAAACCTCGCTAGCAACAATTTGAAAACACGACCCGCTTTTCGCCCCGGCCAGCATGCTTTCCCCAGCGGTCATTTTCGGTTTCTTCTTCATGACAGTTTGCTCCTGGCTTGATAGGCCTTCACGACCTGCGGCAGTACCTTTTTCAACGCGTTGCGTTCTTTGGGCGTTAAATCCGTCGGTGGTGTTTCAGATCTGGATATGGTGATTTAAATCCTGAGTATTTGCACCACGTTACAGTTTCCTATATCCATATCTGGAACACTACCCTTCTCCTCTTCCCTGCACCGTTCCCTGCTCTTCCCTACGATACTGCAAGAAAAAGTTCAATGCCAAACTTGCCTCTGAGTTCTGACCCTTCCCAAAAGGTGAGCATGCCGGTTCCTTACATTGGGGTAAAAAGAATACCGCTGACAACATCTTGTCAGCGTGGAAAGTGTTATTGACACGGCGTTGCAGCTTCTTTTGAATACCCAATTGCGTTGCGACACCGATACCCTGTCACATGGAGTTGTCACTCACCCCGCGCCTGCCCTACGAGAGAGGGGAGCAGAAGTGCACACTTTCAGCACAATCCCTCATTGTTCACACTGGCATGGGGGTTGCTCCCGTTTTAGTCACCGCGCGGGTTCACCGGTGAGCACCCCAAATTCTCCGTAACAGAAGGGAGACTGAAACAAAGGCAGGTCTAAGGATAGACGGAGTGTCTTGCTATTCCTCACTGCGGGATAGCACTCGATCGTCCTCTCTTCGGTGTCAAGCCTGATTGCTACAGGTTCCGACTTGATCTCGCACTCGCTCATGAGTGCCGTATCCTCCTTCTCACAACAGTCCGCAAGAAAAGGAGAGAGTCTCTATAAACACAAAAAAGAGGAAAGGAATCGTGCATTATCTATGCACCATACTCTTCCCCGGAGGCCAAGTGTCGGCCCCCCGCCAGGTGTTTGGTGCTAATGTCAAGTGAGGCTCGTGAGCAGATGCTCATCTGTCATGAGAGCAGCACGGTTTTTATACAACACGTCCTTGGGAGAACTGTATCTAGAGAGGACAGACTGAATAGGAGATGAACGATGCAATCAAGACGTTTGAGTGACAGAACGTTCAAACAACAATGGACAACTGCAGTACTCTGCCTAGTGCTCGTGTTCGTAAGTATGACGAGCGCCACGGCGGCAACGAGCGATCTGGTGGCCTTTGGCGGCGCCGGATGGGCCACACAACCAGTGGCCTTCTCCAACGGGAATGGGTTGTTCTCGGTGACGAATTACGGCATCGCCAATTTCGCCACGTGGGCAGCCACGCCAGGCGTACAGGTCGTCACTGGCGACTTCAATGGGGATGGCCGAACCGATCTGGCAGCTTTTGGCGGCGCCGGATGGGCCACACAACCAGTGGCCTTCTCCAACGGGAATGGGTTGTTCTCGGTGACGAATTACGGCATCGCCAATTTCGCCACGTGGGCAGCCACGCCAGGCGTAC
>CAZUFQ010000657.1:0-4516 GCA_964618735.1 uncultured Enterobacteriaceae bacterium | reverse complement strand
CAATAAGGAAGCGGCGCAGATGATGGAAATTAGCGTTGAAGCGCTTGAGTCGCTCTTAGCGCGGGGGCGACGAACCCTGAAGTCTCGCCTCTGTAATGTGGCCCCCGATTTACTAGGAGACGCCTGATGAAATATACCCCACCCCCACAGGAGGAAAATAAGCTGCCGGTCATAACTTTGCAGCGACTACAACAATTGCTCGATGTGTATGGAGCCAACCCTGAACGGTGGCCTGTAGAGGAACGCGCCGCTGCGTTGGCGTTATTAGCACGCTCGACTGAAGCTCAGGCGCAACAGCATGAGGCCGCACGTCTCGATGCGCTGCTTGACTTGGCGCCGGTTGCGCGACCTTCGGAAGAATTAGCCGCACGGATTCTTGCCGCGCAGCCGGCTGAGGAGGCTGAGGCTAAGGGTGCTAGGAACGGACCAATGCGGCTATCGCGTGCGGGACGGCGCTCCCGGCTCTATGCGCCACTAAGGAATACTGCGAGAGAAGAGTCCCGCCGGAGACTGGTATGGCCCTCTCTCGCAGTCGCTGCGTCGCTCGCCGTAGTGCTGTGGGCCGCACAAACGCTGACGCCGTCGCACTCTAGACTCACGTCTGACGTGATAGCGAACCTGGGCGTGTATACCACGCCGACAGATGTCCTACTGCAGTGGCCGGGGATCAACAGCTTGAACACCCTGCCGTCAGTCGGATGTATGGACGCTGAGTTGGGCTGCCCAAAATTGAACGTTCCCCCAAAGAGTGACCCTCAGTCTTATGCGGCAGGAAGGCGGTATGTATGATGCGCACTTTTTCTTTTTTGCTCCCCATTATGGCTCTTTTTCTCTTCTTGGTTACATCTGCCCAAGCGGAGCCTCCTCCTGGGCCTCCAGTAGAAGGCCACTTCTTTACAGAGTTTCACGCAGAACCTCCTCACGGGCCTCATCAGGTAATGGTGATGGAAGGGCCGGGTATGATGGGACCTCCAGCCTTTCTCAACCATGTTTTTCCGCCGGAGCTGGTGATGCGCCACCAGGACGAACTGGGAGTGACCCCCGCCCAACAAGAATCCATGACTCGGATCATGGCCGAGACCCAGGCCAAGCTGGTAGAGTTGCAGTGGAAGTTTGAAGCGGCGTCGCAGGCGCTTACGAAACTCATGGAGAAGAGCACGGTGGATGAAACCGCCGCCCTTGCTCAATGGGACCAGCTCACGGGGATCGAGCAAGAGATCAAGAAGGCGCACTTAACGCTCTTGCTCCGCATCAAAAACCAACTTACCCCAAGCCAGCAGGAGAAATTACAGGCGCTACGGCCGATGCGGCCAGGGCTGTCGTTCCGGCATGGACCAGATGAGTGAGCATGGAACTCAGAGACCAAACACAAGGATGCAAGCCTACCCTAGCCTGGAGCAGAAGCGCGGATGAAAAACACTAAGGAGATTGCCCTCTCGCACGTTGGCGCCGCATATAATCAGGTTTATCATAGCGAGTACAGCCGTATCTTACGGCTTTGTTCTTTGCTCTTGAGCAACCTTCACGAAGCGGAAGAAGTTACCCAAGAGGTGTTTCGTCTCCTCGTTCATGCCCAGGCCGTAGGCAATGCAACCGCGTCCTGGGACGCTTGGCTCACCACCGTCGCTGTCAACGCCTGCCGGGACCGCAGAAGATCAGCGTGGTGGAAATGGTGGAGGAGGCGCCAGCCAGAAAGGTTGGATTTGGCCCCCTCTGTTGCGGAGAACACGCTGGAGGAACAACCGCTCAGTCGTGAAGGCCAAACACAGGTGTGGGGCCTCTTGGACTCCTTATCGCCGCGACAACGGGAGGTTTTTGTCTTGCGGCGGCTCGAACGCCTCTCCATAGATGACGCCGCCAAAGTGATGGGGCTCTCAAGTAGAGGCGTGAAGCGACATCTTTTTCACGCCATGTGCAATATCTTGAAAGGCGTTAGGGGAACGTAAGGAATTGGTCTGTGCGCAACAGCTAAGAGAAACCAGAAAACCTCCTTCCCTGACCTTCCGCAAGTACATGTTCAAGCACTTTGTCTATTTTATTGACAACTAACTGAGAAAAGTTTACGGCTCCTCACAATACTCCCACATTCATGGGACTGTGACGCGTGAATGCATATAAGGCCGCTGGTCGATGCGCGCCCCGTCGAGCTTTCTGCAATGGTTTGAGTAATCCCAAGGCCAGAATCTTTCTCCGGAAGTTACGCCGGTCGAGCTTCCGATTCAGGATGACTTCGTATATTTCTTGCAATTCCGCTAGGGTAAATTCTTGTGGGAGGAGGCTGTAGACAATGTTGGTGTACCCCAATTTTGCTTGCAATCGTTGCAGAGCGTAAGCGGCAATGGCGTTGTTATCGTACGCAAGTTGCGGTAACGAGCGGACCGGAAACCACCCGACGTCAGCGTATTTTTCTCCACGTTGAAGATCGTGGGCTAGGTGAGGGACAAGCGCAAAATAGGCGACAGCGACGGTATGCGCAGTCGGGTCCCTTCGCGCATCCCCGAACGTGTACAGTTGCTCAAGGTAGAGGTCTTGCACCCCAGTCTTCTCAGAGAGTTCGCGGCGCGCTGCCTCATCGAGCGATTCTCCCGCTTGGACGAGCCCTCCCGGAAACGCCCAGCGCTCAACGAAAGGCCCTTTTTTTATCTTGACAAGTAAAGTCTTCAGCTTGCGCTCAGCAATAGTGAATAGTACAGAGTCGACCGCAACGAGCGGATGAGTTTGAGAAAGCGGCGGCTGAACAGAGGTCTCCATTGCAACTTCGGCTCACTGTCCACGAGAAAATGTCGCCGGACAAAGAGCCATCTCAGGTCTACCAACTTAGGCGCTTAATGCAAGCATACGGTCCAACGACCGCTCCGCGCCGACGCGCACCTCTTCAGGGAGTGTGATTTCATACCGGAGGGTACGCAGCGAATGCAACACGCCATCGAGGGTAATCATCTTCATAAAGGCGCAGAGTTTGCAGCTTTTGTAGAATTTCTTCTCTGGTACTTCGAGAAGAAGCCGGTCCGACAGCCCACACTCCGTGACGATGAGAAACTCCTGGGCAGGACTCTCTTTCGCGTAGCGCATCATCGCACTGGTGGACAAGGCGGCGTCTGCGAGTGCGATCACATCTTCCCGACACTCTGGGTGCACTAACACTTTGACATGCGGTAAATTCTTTCGCACCGCGAGAATCTGCTCTGGCGTGATTTGATGATGGACGTAACAATTCCCTTCCCACGCTAAGATCGTTTTTGCAGTTTGGGTTTGGACGTAACGGGCTAGATTCTCATCCGGCACAAAAAGCACATGCTCACAGTCGAGTGCGTTGATGACTTGGACGGCATTTGCCGAAGTGACGCACACATCAGACTCAGCCTTTACGTCCGCCGTGGTATTGACGTAGCACGCTACTTTGAGGTCAGGATAGGCTTTACGTAGCTCTTCCTTGCGCTCGGCCAACGCCTCGCCGGTAATACTTTCAGAAAGCGAACAACCGGCGCGAAGATCCGGCAAGAGCACCATTCGTTCTGGATTCACAATCTTCGCGGTTTCCGCCATGAAGTGCACGCCGCAAAAAACAATCACATCAGAGGCGACTTTTTTCGCGGCCCGCGCCAACTCAAGCGAGTCGCCGATGAAGTCCGCCACTTCAAAGATCTCCGGTCGTTGATAATTATGCGCGAGCACGACTGCATTGCGGGTGGTTTTTAGCTCGTTAATTTCTTGAATCCACTGCACGTATTGTTTGCAAGCATCCAAGCTATAACCGCTATCAAGTTTCGCGAGGTGCTCATGCAGTTGTTCTGGAGATTTTTCTCCGCCATAAACAGCACCCATAATTCCCTCCATTAGGGCTAGTTTGCGTATATTTGACACATAGTAAGTGCTTAGAACTATGTCGTCAAGGAGAGCGGCAAAAATTTTCTGCCACCGGGAGAGTTGTGGGACTGCAACAAAGGCGGCAAGCGCAGCAGGGCTTCGGTCGCGCGAGAGAAGATCGGCCGGTGCAGGCAAACGGCTTCACAAGGCGTCTTCTATCGGGCTTGCTTAGCGACAAGCCTTCACAGTAACATCTTTCAACTTCGGCGGCGTACCCAGGTGATTTAGAGAGGGATTACAAAACTGCTTGTGAGTTCCCTACTGAGTAAATAGAGAAGGACGAGGGGCAAGAAAGGAGAAATACTGTGCGAAGGGAAGGATAAGAGCAGTTTGCAGCTGGCAGGCAAGAGTGCGCGAGAGATTCTCCTCAGAATCGAAGCCCGCTGGCGGAGGAGGTCTCGGATGATGTAGCTCTCACTCATAACTAGAATAAGGAAAGAGTATGCATTGGAAATCCTATCTGACGTTAGCTCTTGTAAGTCTGCTGGATCATGGAGCAGTGACGGAGGTTTGCGCGGGACCGCTTGGGGTGTTGCCGCAGGGACGCGTCCCAGGGCAAGCGGGAGTGTCGCGGGAGGGTAATGTCGCTGTGTTCACGGCTACAAGCATACCAGCGCAGCTGTGGAGCGCTACGATCGACTATGTTCAT
>CAZUFQ010000656.1:0-4523 GCA_964618735.1 uncultured Enterobacteriaceae bacterium | reverse complement strand
GAGATTTCCCCTTGCAGGCGCGCGGCTTCGGTTTTTTTCAATAACGCTTCATTGGCGTTTGCCCCAGCCTGGAGTGATGCGAGGGCGGCAAACGCCGCGAGCAATGCTGTTGCGAGCGCAATACGGCGTAACAAGCCTTTGCCTTCTCGCTCTAGTTCATCCTCAATCGTCTCTCGGAGTTTATCGGTATCGATTTCAGGCGCTTCAGCCATACAGTCGACTCCTTTGTCTTTCACTCGCAGTTACGGAGTGCACTCCGCGCTGCCCGCATCATGGAATGTTCCCCCTGACGCGGGAATAAATTCCCATTCATAGCTTCGCGCATGTAACGTGAGCTTCAAGACGCCCCACGTCGTGTCGTCTCGCACTTCGCTATTGGGCTGTGGTTTCCCGGACCCAAACGGACCATGCTGCGCGCCGCCGGTTCCGACCACGAATTCCCGAATGCCGTGGGCTGGGTCCGCGAATCCATCCAGGTTTTGTGGGGCGAACCGTTCGTAATTGTGTTCGTGTCCATTGATGACGAGATCGACCCTAAACTTGGCGAGAATTTGCCAGAGTGGACGGATTCGTGGATTATTGCCGTGATCTTTGCCGTGAGCTGGGACTGAAGTAAAAAGGGGATGATGCCAGTAAGCTAGGCTACAGCGCGTCGGGTGCGCCTTCAAATCTGCACGCAGCCACCGTTCTTGGGCGGTTTCTTCTGCCTCCTTCAGATTGCTGTTTAAGGCCACAATATGCCAGTTCTGGAGGTTATAACTGTAATAGCCTCGACCAGACTTGCCAGCCTTCTTTCCAAAGTAGGCGTAGTATGGCGCAGCCCCGGGCGTGTTGTAATCGTGATTGCCCGGTGTGGGACGGGTGCGGTCTTTGTAAAGACCCCAGGTGCGATCATAACAACAGGTGCGATCATCACAATCCTTAAATTCTTTTGTGGCTCCGTCGGGGTAGGTATTATCACCCGCGGTAAAGACGGTCCCAGGAATTTGCTTGAGGAGGCTTGCTGTTGCTGCAGCGCCAGGAAGGGGGCATTGGGCGATATCGCCTGCCCCAACGAGAATAGCGTCTTCAGCCGCAACAGCTGCGAGTTGTAGCATCGAGAGAAAACTGAGCCCCAGGAGAAACGAAAGCATTTTCATATATCTTGTCATAACTCTCTCTACATGAGAACTGGAAGGAGGATTAGCCTTGCCCTCAGCCGTGGTTCTAGGGTAGTAGAAAAGAAAACTTTTGAGGAGGAATCGACTATGGCCGTGAAAAAATTCTCAAGCGCCTACTACGTAGTAAAAAATATGGATGAGTCCGTCGGGTTTTACAAAGATGTCCTTGGTTTAAATGTCAAATTCCGTGACGGCAACCGCTGGACGCAATTCGATGTGAACGGCGTTGGTGTAGCGCTGGCTGATCCCAGCGAAGGGTCTGTCCCTCCTGGCGGCGGCGCTACAGTCGTGCTTGAGGTCGATGACCTTATGGAGATGCGCACGAAACTGACGCAACAGGGAATTGCTGTGAACGATATCGTCGATATGGGCGGTCATGGAAAATATTTCACCACGAAGGATCCGTCCGGGAATATAGTGCAGATTTTTGCCCGGTCGTAGCAACTTGTTCGCTGCGCTCTCTTAGCATATAGCTCGCTTCACTCTATGGCCCGCTCGTTACACTCGCTTTATGGTTTATGGTAAAAGAAGGTTTTGCTATAGAGTGAGCGTAGCGAACGAGCCATATGCTATAAAGCGACCGCAGGGAGCGGGCTATATGCCAAATACGAGCTCTATGCAGCGCCCGAGCCAAAAAGCAGATAATCGAGCGACAGCGCGCCTGGACCGAGCAACACGAACATGCCGAAGAGGACAGTTAGGTTGATGGCATATTCGGCCCCCGGCGGGTTATTCAAGATGAGATAACCGCCGCCTTTGTGGCCGGTGGAAGCGGCAATGAACATATTTGCCGTGAGGGCGAAAGCGACGAAGCGAGTGCCCAGGCCCAGAGTAAAAAGGATGCCGCCGCCAAACTCAATGGCGGTGGCAATCCACGCGTTGAGCAGCGGATACGGCATGTTCATACTGGCCAACCAGCCGGAAAAAGCTTTCACGCCGCCAGGGTTGGTTGGGTGAAAACCGAGTTTACCGAGTCCATGGATAATGATGCAGCCGCCTAATGCAATACGCACGACAAAAAGTGCGAAGTTTACCATCCAGTCCGAATGCCCTAGTAAGATTGTTTCCAGCACAGACAGCCCCTCCCTCAGCAAAAGAGTCGCAAGGGATCATAATCAAACCGTTGCGCGCGGTAAAGGGAGAGGAGAGTAGACTCGTTACGACAACATATGCTCGAACGTTTCATCTCGATGTTTCTTCAGGTACGGCATGAACGGCGTTCCGCCAGTGCCAACACTGGTGGGATTATCCGCGCCATGTTGGCTTTGTTGATGAATATAACGTGCTGCATATTCTAAATGCTTCGCGCGAAATTCACCCATCCAGTGAATACAGGCATTGTAGTTTTCCCGTAGCGCGGGTCGATCAGTGTTGTGAGTAAGCACGTACTCACGAACAGAAGGGCCCCGCTCGAGCGTCTCAATAAACATGCGATGTTCTTGCGGCATGTAATCGCGCATTTCCTGAAGATACGGACGTAACGGATCATTTTTGTGTGTGATGCCGAGGGTGGCGTCCAGCGCGGGAATGATGGAACTCTGGGCGCCGGTTTCTCCGCGAAATTGTTGCGGCTTCCCATCGTACGCATCTACGCCATCATAATGTACGCCTTCAGGGAGGGCCGGATGATTCTTCCAGCCGTGGATGTAGGGGCGTACTCGTTGATAGTAAATGTACGGGTCACACCGCTCAGTCATACGCAAAAGGGTAGCGTAGGCGCGATCCAGGGAGTGCGCAATCGTGGCTAAGTAGCGCTCCAACAAGTCAACTTGATTGTCGAGCACGGCGGTGTGGGCGGGGTCCAGCGCCGCCAATGCTGGAGCCATGGTCGCCTCGATATCGACGTGAACGAGAATGAACCACTCTTCATCGAGACCAGCCAAAAAGTTTTGTAAGAGGACAATATTCCCGAGGGCGATCGAACCTGCTGGGTCGAGTCGCCGACAGTTGTGCAGCGCATACGAAGCATAGGAAAGGACTGGTGGACGACCAAGACTCTGGGAGACTGCGTACCAAGGGATAGCGATACTCGCAGGAAGATGGGTCGTTGGCGTCGGTTCGCCCCAGACGTACGCATGTCCAAAATACGACAAGAGCATCATGGCGCGCTCAAGCTGGCGTTGCTCGCGCAGTGACGAGACTTTGAGAATAGGTAGTTGTTCGAGGTTTCGTCGGATCGTTCCAGCGACAAGCAACTTAGGTAGGTCGCGGGCCACTTCTTCCCAGCAAGCGAAAGTAGTAGGCAGTTGAGTAAGCGGGTCCGGCGTAGGAAGAAAGCCGCGTTCTGGGTCCACGTGAAAGGTAGCGAGGTCAAAGCTGATAGACTGTTGGCTCATAGAATGTTGTGTGCTCATAGTTTATGATAGCGCAAAATTTCTACCGAAAACCACAATTTCCCGAGAGAAAGAGCTGCTTGGCGGAAGCCTTGCCAAAGGGGAGATGCATGACGCGAGTCACCAACTACGATTCTATCTCTTCCCAATATGACCGACGGTATCAAGGGCAGCAGTATCCGGGAATCGAACAAGCCTTGTTTACATTTCTTGGAGAAAATAGCAACAGCAAAGCGTTGGAGGTAGGGTGTGGGACCGGACATTGGCTGAAGACTCTCGCCAGTCGGACTAGTGTGCTCATGGGCCTCGATTTGTCAACAAATATGTTGGAACGGGCGCAGATAGAGACTCCAGAAATGCCGCTGGTGCGTGGGCGCGCCGAAGCTCTTCCGTATCGCGGTCAGTCTCTTGATCGTGTATTTTGCATCAATGCGTTTCACCATTTTATTGACAAACCCACATTCTTAGTGGAAGCTCGTCGCGTCCTTCGTCCTCGGGGAGGGCTGCTGAGTGTCGGACTTGACCCTCATGCCGGACTCGATCGTTGGTGGGTCTACGACTATTTCTACGAGACGCTTGATCTCGATGAGCAACGCTACCCTTCTACTTTAGAGATAAGGGCGGATATGGCCAAAGCTGGATTTTGTCGCTGTGAAACAAGTGTGGCCGAGCACATCGTTATACAACTCCCCGCCCAGGCTGCTATTGAGCAAGGCTTGCTCGACCAGAGCTATACCTCTCAACTGACGATTTTATCGAAACAGGAGTATCAGGCCGGACTCGATCGCGTCAGACACGTAATCGACGCTGAGAAAACAAGAGGAGCCGAACTCATGCTTGTTGCGGATCTGCGTCTCTATGCTACCGTTGGCTGGTTGGACGGCTGAAACAGATAAGGAGGACTCTATGAGTTATGATCTACTCATCAAAGACGCGCGTATTTGTGATGGAACGGGGAATCCCATCGTACAAGGCTCACTGGGAGTGAAAGAGGGAAGAATTGTTGACGTCGGCGACGTGTCAGGCTCCG
>CAZUFQ010000655.1:0-4526 GCA_964618735.1 uncultured Enterobacteriaceae bacterium | reverse complement strand
ACAACAGTAGTCCTTCCCGCGCAAGAAGGCGTCGTAGGCCTCCAGGTTGTCCGTAGTTTTACGCGTTCTCCATCCTTGCTCCTCCAGCGTGAGCTGGAGTTTCAGCGTCGTCACGATCTTCTGTACGATCTCGTCTTGCAGGGCAAAGATGTCGTGCAAGGAGCGGTCATACTGCTCCGACCACAGGTGATAGCCCGTCGCCGCCTCAATTAACTGCACCGTGATCCGCACCCGCTGCTCGGCTTTCTGCACACTGCCTTCCAGCACATAGCGCACCCCCATCTCCCGTCCTACCTCCTGTACCTTGACTGCCTTGCCCTTGTACGTGAACGCGGAGTTGCGGGCGATGACGAACAGGCTAGAGATCTTGGAGAGGTCCCCGGTGAGGACGTCGGTGAGGCCGTCGCTGAAATAGTCTTGCTTGGGGTCCTCGCTCATGTTCACGAAGGGCAGCACGATGAAGGAAGGTTTGTCGGGCAAAGGGAGGGGTTGGGGATTGGGGGTTAGGGATTGGGTATCAGGTGCTGGGGGTTGGATGCTAGGGGAAGGAAGAGAAAGATACCGAACGGCAACCACTGCTCCGACAATAAGCACCAGCCCTGCAACCACCATGCGAGAAGTAGAGCGTAGCCGATGCGGCTTTAGTTCTTCAATTTTTGCCTTTTGATTTTCTGACTCCTTGATGCTCCCCTCACCCTGGGCCTCTCCCCCAAGGGGCGAGGGAAGGTCGAGCCCTACGCGGTAGACGCGCACCGGCTTGACGATGTTCTTAACCGTCTGCTCACCTTGATACTCGTACGTGAACGGCAGCTTAGTCTCGACGTGGTCATACACCGTGCCCGAGATACAGATGCCACCGGGGATCGCCAAGCTCTCTAAGCGCGCCGCAATGTTGACCCCGTCGCCATACAAGCGCTCGCCTTCCACGATCACATCGCCCAGGTTGATGCCGATGCGAAAGTGCATCTGCCGGTGGTTCGGTAACTCTACGTTCTTCTCTTTGAGCGTGTGTTGAATCTCCACTGCGCAGCGTACGGCGTCCACCACACTGGCGAATTCGGCTAAGAGGTTATCACCGGGCGAATCGACCACGCGGCCCCGGTAGTGCTGGATCAGAGAGGAGATAAGAGCGCGATAGGCCGTCAGCGTGCGGATGGTGGCCTCTTCATCGTCGCCCATGAGGCGGCTATAGCCGACGACATCCGTGCTGAAGATCGCCGCCAGCTTGCGCTCCATGCCGACGGTGGGCGTCTGCTCAGGCATCGCTGCTCCTCCTGGGCAGAGATTATCGGGTGAATGCTACGCGATTGTCAACTGTTAGTCTTCACTATTGCTCGCCGTGCTAGCCTCTTGATAGAGTCGGGTAAACAATTCAAGCAGCTGAGCGTCGGGCTCCGTTCGCCGCTTAGCTTGGTAATATTCTCTAAAAAGCTCCACTGCCGAACGGTCCTTCAGGGCGGAAACGTGCGGCGTAGATAACACTTGAGGTTCCTCAAAGCGTACAGACACCACACCCGGTAACGCTCGTACCTGATCGACAAGTTCAGACGCGCGGCTTTCGGGACGTAAAATCACCTCAACCCACGCGTTAGAAAAATCCGTCACCTGCGCCAGGATCTCCTCAGTAGTTCCGATACGACGAACCAGTTTCTTTACTTGATTTAGATGAATCTCTGTAACGTGAGCTGTTTTAGTTGGATGCGCTTCGATAATAAACACGCTTTTCTGATGTTCGATCCTACCAAAATCTAGGTGCAAAACAGAACCAGCATAGTGTGCCCGTGCAGAACACTCTTTGACTGCATGCGGTTTATGTAGGTGCCCGAGCGCCACATAGTCAACACCAGTGACAGGAAGGATTCCCTTGTCCACTTCAAAGACGCCTGACCGCGCCTCTCCTCCACCGTACTCTTCATCTACCAAGAGATGAGCAAGCACCAGGGTAATAGGCTGCTTGTTCATTCGCTCCATTAACGCATCAAAAAATACTTTCATCATGCTCTGGTAAGCGGAGACGCGTTCACTCTCCGACTTACCTACGCCTTCGGCGGCGGTGAGCACATGATGAGGCGATACATAGGGAAGACAGCCAATCGCAGCACGTTCCTTACCGTCGCGCGAAGGCAAAGTAAGAACCAAAGAATCAAGATCATTGAGATCAGAGACGATATGGACACGCACGATGTCGCCCAGCGGTTTCAATACTTGTAACCGCTCAGGGTCATCATGGTTCCCAGGAATGACCACAGATGTAATTCCTTCACGCGCCAGTTCGGCTAATGTTTCCGAGACCAGCTTTTCCGCGCTTACTGGCGGTACGCGATGCTCGAAGAGGTCTCCAGTGATAAGAACAACGTCCACCTTTTGATCTTTGGCGATATCGATGATCTCACGGAACACCGCCTCATGTTCGCGCTGGCGCGAGCGGGTGCGGATGGTGCGGCCAACATGCCAATCCGAAGTGTGGAGGAACTTCATTGATCTTCACTGGGGCGAAACCTAGCTATCTTTGGAGTCGCGCGGGACGGCTCAACTTCTTCCGCTCTCGTGGCCCAGGTCGGCATGGGAAACCAGACTGGCACTGGTGTGGGAATATCAGGTTGTGACACAATCATACGGCCCGAGGTCAAGATCTTAGCTCGTTGCCGTAAGGTAGGAGTGAGGAATCCGTACTCCGCACGTTCGACCTCAGCGGAGTCCAGCCGACCGACGATGCGAAAGGCAGGGTTAGCGACAATCCGTCGCTCCACCTCTGATGCGGTCTGCTGCGCGCCGATCAGAATCGTGCCGCTGGACCGCCCGCGCTCGGCAATCTCCAGCAACCGCTCACGAATCGGCGACCAGCCTTCACGCGGCGCGTAACGATTCAGCTCATCTACAACGATGAAACAAAGCGGTTCTGCCAAGCCAGTAGCCTCTTTCTCTTTCTGAATCTGCTGCAGCACGGAGCCAACCACAAAACTTTTGCCTAGCTCATACAGGCCAGTGAGGCTAATTACAGTCACTTGTTTATTCCGCCAGTCGATGGAGTGCTTAGTGGGATCGGAGTCATCCGGATCGCGGATGACATACGAGATCTTGTCTTCCGCAGCGTAGAGCCGACGCATGAATGCACCAATTGTACCCGCCGCCTGACCAGTAGAACCAGCAATCACCTCGATAGCTTTGAGGAGCGTTGAAAAATCACGGATTTCCTTTTCGTCCTGTACCTGTTCGACTGCTACTTCCTCCTGTTCTTTGTCTCCCTTTCTCTTCTGTCCAGTACGGAAGAATATGCCTGGTCCCGCTCCCTTTCTGCCCGCCTGATCTGCTGCCTCATTCAAGCGGCGCTCGACCTGATAGATCAAGCTCGATAGCAACGACGAATCTTCTCCGCCTTCGGTGAACAGATAGCGCAAAAGACGTTCCTTGCAAAAACTGCGAATAGTCCAAAAGTACGGCGTTACCTCATCCGCTTTGCGCGAACCCACGCGCGGTCTGATCGGACCCCGCACGTCTTCTGTCGGCGGCACGTAAAACTGGACAGACTCAAAAGGTTCAACCGGTAATCCCATCTGCTCGTAGGCAATCATGTCGTCAGGAGTGATATCTTTATTCTTCTTGTCAAGGAATAATAGATCTTCGCCTTTGACGTTGAAGATAATGGCGTGTGTATTTTTCGCGTCGGTCAAATGGCCGCAATGAAAGAGGCTGTGCAACAAGAATGTCGTGTATGTCGTTTTGGTGGCGATGCCGGAGACACCGCTAATGTTAATATGCGCGCCCTTACGACCGTTGAGGAAGTCGAGATTGCCGTACACGATTTCCTTGCGCGAGAGAGAAAGACCGAGCGGAAACTTGTGCCCCATTTTATCCATAAACAGCGCCTGTTTGTACTCTTCCCCGGTCACTACACGCACTGGGTTCCCCGGCATCGGCGGGTAGTAATAATCTGGCGCGAGTCGAGTCACATTGACGTGAGCAGCAACAGATAACTCAACCGGCAGGCCGCGCTCAGCTTCAACTACATCCGAATCAAAGATCGAGCCTTGATGTTTCGCGCGAATGACGTCCACTATGCCGAAGAGTTTGAGTGGTCCTACAGGAGAGTGGGTTTCGACTACCACTGCTTCATCCATCTGGACCATTTCCCCGTTCTCCAAGAGCACCCAAAATTCCAAGGGTGTCGCGTCCTGCGTGCCAATGACTCTACCCATCATTCCTCCAATGCACCCTTCCTACCCGGGAGCGGTTTGGTCCAACATGGTGTGAATTTTCTGTTTCAACCCACGCAGCAATAATTGTGAATCGCCTAACCGATGGCGCAAATGACGCTCCAAACCGCCGATCGGAATTAAATTCTGCGGCGCACGGGGGTCCTTGGGCGCGCGCGACGCCAGATGGCACACTTTTACCGCAGCTTGGTCGATCAGCTCAATGGCGCGCTGCGGCCCCAACGAGACTTTGGCTTCCAGACGCACTAGCCCGGCAAACGGCAGTTCGGTCGGCTGTGGGAAAGTGAGACGCAAATACGCTGAGAACACGCT
>CAZUFQ010000654.1:0-4532 GCA_964618735.1 uncultured Enterobacteriaceae bacterium | reverse complement strand
AGGCTATTGCGAAGAATCTTTAGAGCAAGCTTCACCGGCAGCAATAGGCCGTTCGTTGAGTTTTCCAATCGCATGTCTAACGGTTGTGTCCTTTTCGTCGACTTCCCATTCCATCCATAGATCATTCAATGTCTTCACAGATGCGGTGCGAGAAGCAATTACAATAGCGCGCTCACGAATGTGAGGAAGTCCGTAATTGGTGAGCATATATACGTCACCTTTTATGTCGTATCCGAGTTTATTTAGTCGTTTTACAAACTCTTGATAATGATGACAATTCTTCCCTGTGATCAGCTCTCTTGCGTTCTCCATTACGACAAATTCAGGGAAAAGAGTTTCTACAAAATCGGCGCACTTTACTACTAACGAGTTTTTCGGCGAGTCGAACAGGTGATTGCTCGGTTTAGCTCTGGAAAAGTCAGTACAGGGTGGACAGCAAATAAGAACACTCAAATCCCCACGTCGAAGCGGTGGAGTAACTAGACTGGCGATCTGTTCGAGGAACTCTTCTGAATCCAGCTGGGAAATGTCTCTATCCAGTGGTTCTATGCCGAGATTAGCTGCGTAAGTTGCGTTACAATCTAACTTACCCAAACCTTCGCAAGGCTTAGCTTGCTCTGCATCAACTGCGGCAATCACACGAAATGGCTCACGATGGGCAAAGCCATAACTCATGCCGCCACATCCGGAGAACAAATCGACTACTGGCCAAGTCTTCAAATTTCCTTTGGGGTTTAAGCTATTCGAAGTAGCATACGAGACAGAACCGTCTCTAGTTGTTCGATGTTGCTCGTTTCGCATTGCCATATCGTCACCACCCGCCAGCCTGCAGCTTCAAGAGCGTAAGCAACCCTTTGATCTCGAAGCTGGTTCTCAGCCACTTTTGCTTGCCAGAACTCTCGATTCGTCTTTGGAACACGCGTTCCTCTATCACATTTTTTACAACCATGCCAAAAACACCCGTGAACGAAAATTACTGTCTTAAATTTCTGAAGAACAAGGTCAGGCTTCCCAAGTAAACCTTTTCCATGAAGCCTGAATCGAAATCCTTTTTTATGAAGTAAACTCCTTACTATCTTCTCAGGCTTAGTATCCTTGGATTTAATCCGACTCATAATCTCGGATCGACGCTCCCTGGTTACTGTGTCCATATTTACCTTCACTAGGAAGCCTTTCTATGGAAGCTGCGTCATGGTCCATCCCCTACCAGAGCTTAACTTTTTGTTAAAACATAGAGAATCCCGTAGGCACGTGCAGCGGTCAAATGCCGGTAGAGATGTTCTACGAAGGTTGCACACGGAACGCTTACTCCAAAACGATTTTCTTTTTTGAAGGGAGAGGAGGCAAAGCGCCTTACGGCCGCTCTGCTTTCATTATTTGAGCCAGAGAGCTCATCTTTAACCCCACTGTTATTGGGTTCCGCGCTACGCGTCTATATTGATGAGTGAAGCCGGGGTGGTAGGTGCTGCTGATGTAGAGAAATAGTCGCTCTTTGTTATTTCCCCAGTGAACCACTGCGTGTGCTTCCTTGCTTTACTTTTTCCCTGCAACTTCTTCTTACAAGTCTGGATTGATCCACAATTCCCCCTGCTGTTCAATAATCAAGCGGTTGCGTTTGAGGTGTGCGAGGTACCCGGCAAAACTTCCGGACCGTGACGATAATCCCACCGCCAGTGCTATTTGCGAGCGTCGAAATTTCATCCCGGATTTCTCTGCTAAGAATTTCAGAATCCGAGCGGCTCCTCCGTTCCCCAATTTTTCCACCCACATCACGACATTCGCGCTGGTAGCCCTTCCCTGCTGCAGCATTCCTGACGCCGAAATTGATGCAGGAACTTCTGCAAGGAGGCGGCGCATTTGAGCGAGTATCTCATCACGTTTCCGTATTTCCGCATCCTTCGCCAGCAATTGCGATTCATACTCGTTGCGCAGGACCATGAGCTCACTGTCCAGCATCTTTCGTGAAGAGTGCTCAATACTCTGCTTGGGTCGGTCCTCTGTCTTAGGCTTGTGCTTCAACGATTCCACAAAGCTCGTGATGAATTGCTGCATGTCGAAGCGCTCCAGTTGCGGCATGACGAATGTCTCGGTCAGTTGTTCCCGATCCGGATGAAACGTCTCGCGCTTCCGAATTTTGATGCGCTCGAAAAGACCTAAAAATTCTGGCGACCAGATCCATCCTTCGCCCGTGGGTAGCGATGGCAGCGATTGTATGAACTGCTCAAAGTTTCCTTCGGCGGCATGATGTTCCACCCACTCGCGCAAGGCTTTGCGATCTTGCGGTGCGGTATTGCGGAATGCCAGCAAGGTATCAATTTGTGTGAGGACGTCTTTGTTGATGGTGGCGGCCCGTTGGTTGATGAGCGTGACGCCAATCCCTCGATTGCGGCCCATAACCACCAGGTTACTCACCGCATTGAAGGCTTTGCCCATCTCGCCCAGCACGCGCTGGGGCACGAACTCGTGGGCCTCTTCAATAAAGACATGCCGTGGCACAGTGTTGATGGTGAGTAACTCTTCGGCAAAGTCCGCGATGAGCTGGCGCTGCGCGTTTTTCGGCATCCCGAAGGTGGAAAGGATGCAGGAAACATTGTGGTCGACGATCGCGCGGGCAATCTGGCGTCCCATGGTGCGTTCCAACGGAATATCTGCGTGCTCGGTACCAAAGACAACGACTGGCAAACCAGATTGTTTCCCATCGTTCGCGAGGCGCAATCCCCACCACACATCGATGGGATCAAAGATGACAAACGGAATGTGATGCTTGAAGAATTCTTCGGCCAGCACTGCCCCCGTGTAACTTTTACCGGCGCCACGCTTGGCTAAGAGCGCGAACGTTTTCGTCGCAGCATTAAGTGGAATATGAACGGAACCAAGGTTGAGATGCATAAGTTATGCGTTAGTTGGTACTCCCCTACTCGGCTACTAATGAAGCACTGGTAGAGATATTCGGTCTCCTGTTTCGGCAATGCTGCAGCGCAGCGCTCTCTTGTTTCCATCATAGTCATACCCGGACATCCGTCAAATTTCTCACACTGGGTGTCGCAATCTTCGCATTCTCCGCCAGCTTTCCTCTTGCCAGATTTTGTGGAGAAGATATAATCTATATGTATCCTATATAGGACATATATAGGTACAATGTATTCTCCTATGAACTATCAATATAAACGTGAACCCCTCACGCCGACGGAAGCACACCAACTCGCAGGCGCCTGCACAACGCTCCAGGACAAACTCTTGGTGTGGACGCTGCTTGACACGGGCCTCCGGGTCTCCGAACTTGCCAGTCTAAGCCGCTCCTCCATCGACTGGGATAATGGGTTGGTGATCGTCTATGGCAAAGGCGGCCCGTATGGCCTGCGCTCCAAACGCCGTGTGATTCCGCTCACTCCCCGTGTTCTGCACGTATTGCAGCAGCATTTCCGTCATGCGGAAACGATGGGGCTGAGTCCCCGCAGCATCGAGCGGCGTGTGAAAGAAATTGCCGAACGCGCCGTGATTCCTCGACCTGTCTCGCCGCATGTCCTGCGTCATACATTTAGTGTCATGGCGCTCCGCAAGGGATTGCCCTTGCCGGTGATCCAACGTCTGCTCGGCCACGAATATCTCTCGACTACCGGCTGGTACATGAACTTGGCTCCTGACTATGTCATTGAGGAATTTCGCGCGAAATGGTGAGGCTCATCACACGTGCTTCGCTTCTGCGGGTCCGCTCGACACCGGGAGTCTCATTGATATATAGTAGCTATATAGTCACTAGCGTTTCGTGTGTTCCTCTTCTTCACTATGGCTACGTCCAACAAACGGCCCCGTCCCAACACTGGATATCAGCCGGTGCTGATTTCCCTGTACCCCGCCGACATCGCCTGGCTCAATACCATGGTGAAGCGCTTGAAGCGTCACCGGCGTAAAACGGCCAAAAGTGAACTGCTTCGTCTTGGGCTCTCTCTTCTCAAACAACAATCGGAAGAAGCGTTGTTAGACCAGTTGCGCACGCTGGAATAAGACCGCGCTCGTTTCCCTCTGCCCTGCCGCTTCCTCACGGCAGTTTTTTCTGCCTCGATGTGACACGCTGATTTGCGTTGCTGTGTACAACTCAATTTGTGAGGTCTCTGTAGTTGGTGGTAGACTACGGCTATGGAACCTACCCCATCACAATCTCCTGAGCTGCTTCCGTACGATGCAGAACCCTTCGGAACGATGCGGAAGGATGCGGAACCTTTCCGCACGGTGCCGCATGATGCGGAACGTTTCGGAACCCTTCCGAAGGAGGCGGAATCCTTCCGCACCATCTCTGAAGATGAGCGAGCGAAATATACATTGACAGTGCGTGAAGCGGCCCGCCTCTTTGAACACCGTGGTGTGGCTCGCTCCGAGCGGTCCATTACGAATTGGTGCGCGCCGAATAAAGACGGCCTGAGTCGCTTGGCCTGTCACTTTGATCCCAATGACCGTCGGTACTGGATTACCCCGGAGAGTGTCGAGCGGGTGATTGCGGACGTAGTCGATCTTCGCTTCGACGACCGTCCCGA
>CAZUFQ010000653.1:3679-4550 GCA_964618735.1 uncultured Enterobacteriaceae bacterium | reverse complement strand
TGAGGCCGCCTCCTACGTGAATCCCAGCCACGGCGGGGTTACTGTTCCTGGTGAACGTGTTGCCACGGATCAACACGTCGGCGCGGTTATGGGAGCCATTGAACAGGGCAGCTCTAGCCTGAATGCCGGAGCCGTTATTGTCGGTAATGGTGTTCTCGACAACCGTTGCGGTAACATGGTTACCGGAAGACCCGTCGACAGCGCCACCCAGCACTTCAATCCCTCCTGGACCACCAGGGTTGCTGTTCCCCGAAACCGTATTGCGCCAAATCATGGCGTCAAGATAATTGTCAGAGGATCCAGCCTCGGCAGCAGCAGTGGCGCTCATGCCAGCGCCAAAGTTGTCCGTGAACGTATTATTGAGGACTTGGGCGACGACCTGATTGTGAGACGATAAAAATAAGCCGCTTAAGATGTCCATTCCCGCAATATCACCCGGGACGTTGTTGCCACTGCTGATGTTCTCCTTGATTACAAGGTCGATGCGATTATCATTTGCGCCAATCCCATCGAGAGGATTTTGCCATCCCCCGGCCACTAGGATGCCAGGGAGAGCAGTCGTTCCTGAGACCGTGTTCCCGACAAGGGTCAGGTCGGTAATCCCATTGTGCTCTCCGAAGTTGAAGGCCAGAAGCCCAAACGGATTGCCCGTGACTGTATTGTCCTGCACGATGGCGTGCTTGATGGTCGTCGCATTAATTGAATGTCTGTTATTGAATACATCCCCTCCGGCTGCGACTATGATGGCGCCGTGGACTTCATTATGAGCAATGGTGTTATCCATCACGGTCGTCGCTACGGCTGGCGTGGGACCGACCGCGATGCCAGCGACGCCGAGGTTGGTCACGATGAACGCGTTGGTAAAATAGGC
>CAZUFQ010000653.1:0-3669 GCA_964618735.1 uncultured Enterobacteriaceae bacterium | reverse complement strand
AAAATTGTGTGGAAAAGGGGGCAGGTTTGGGGCATAGAACGAGGAGTTTCTTGACGGTGTGGTGACCAGAGACCACGTCGATCACGTCGGAGGTAAGCGCTAAGCCATCAACGGTAATATCAGGGATGCCATCGCCATTCATATCGCCATTGAGGGTCGTATGTCCGCCGCACAGCACCAGGGAATTGCCCGTAAGCGTGATGGTAGAACCGCCGAGGCTAGAGGCAAAAGTGATGGTCTTCACACCCGGCGTGTTGTTGGCGGCGATGATGGCTTCACGCAATGAGACCTTCCCATCGGCACCTGGTAAATTGCTGATAGTCCCAGCACCGCAAAGACCACCGGTGTTAAACGGTGGATCCTCAACGTCCTGATTCGTTGTCACCACAATGGTGGCAGCTGCGGCTGGAGAGGCAATTCCCCAGAGCGGCATCCACAAAAATAGCGCTCCAGCAGCGCCTCCTCGGATCAAGCGTTTCCTGTTCATAATAATCCTCCTTCGGACATAGAGAGATGAAGACACCTAACTGGAGGACCCGCAGGAAGTCCTAAAATTTTTCCTCAACTTTTCTTCAATTTTTCCTCAATTAGTGGTAAGGAAGCCGCATGAATGTTGCCGCTCAGCTTTTCTTCCCACCCTTTCGACTTGACCCGGTGAACCAGCGCCTATGGCGAGAAGGAAACGAGATTCCGCTACGGCAGAAAACCTTTGCCGTCTTACGCTATTTGGTCGAGCATCCCGATCAACTCGCGACCAAAGAGGCCCTACTCGACGCCGTCTGGCCTGAGACGTATGTGAGTGATGTGGTGCTCACGGTCTGTATTCGCGAGTTGCGTCGCGCGTTGGGGGATGAGCGGAAGACGCCACGGTTTATTGCGACCGTGCATGGACGGGGGTATCGGTTCATCGCCGCCGTCTCGGCGGCGATAGTTTCTAGTCCCAAGTTTCAAGTTTCTAGTCAGAATACAGAGCCAGCAAAACTTTTCCAACCAGAAACGAGAAACCAGAAACTAGAAATTTGCCTGGTTGGCAGAGAAGCCGAACTGGCCCAGTTACACAGGTGGTTGGCCAGGGCAGCAGATGGTGAGCGCCAAATTGTTTTTGTCACCGGCGAGCCAGGCATTGGCAAAACAACGGTGGTCGATGCATTTTTGTCAGGGATTAGCGATCAGGAATCAAGGAACACTTACCCCATCCCAACCGACCCCCGTTCCCCGACTCCCGTTCCCTGGGTTGCTAGAGGCCACTGCAACGAGCATTTCGGAGCGGGAGAACCCTATTTGCCTCTGCTTGAAGCGGTGAGCGCTTTGGGCCGAGAGCCGGATGGACCGCCAATGGCGGCCGTGCTCAAGCACTATGCGCCGACGTGGCTGGTGCAACTACCTGCGTTCGTCGATCCAGCGGAGCGCGATACTCTCCAACGACAGACCGCCGGCGTGACCCGGGAGCGCATGTCCCGCGAGCTGGCCGAAGCCGTGGAAGCCCTGACGACCACACACCCCCTCGTACTTGTGTTGGAGGACTTACATTGGAGTGATCTCTCTACCTTGGAGTTTGTGTGGTATCTCGCCCGGCGGCGGCAATCCTGTCGATTGTTGGTGATCGGGACGTACCGACCGCTAGAAATGCTGAGTGCAGGGCATCCGCTGCAGCGGATGCTCCACGAACTCTACGCTCACGATCCAAGGCGCGAACTGGCGCTGTAGAGGCTCACTGAAAGTGAAGTGAACGCTTACTTGACGCTGCGATTCCCTGAAAGCGTACTGCCCACCCGATTGGGGCAGATCTTACAGCAGCGCACGAGCGGCAATCCGCTTTTTCTCACCAATATGGTTCAGGATTTGGTGCAGCGCAGCATGCTGCACCAAGAAGAGAATGGACGCTGGTCGTGGCGCGGGGAGTTAGCTGAGCTGGAGAGTTGGACATCGGAGAGTGTCCGTCATGTCCTGGCGCGGCAACGTGAACGCTTGACGCCAGAGGAACAACAGGTTTTGGCCGCCGCCAGTGTGGCAGGGACCGAGTTCTCTGCCGCCGCTGTCGCAGCAGCCTTAGAGACCCCCACAACAGAGATTGAAGATCACTGTGGACGGCTAGCAGAACAGCAGCACTTCCTGCGGCTGGCTGGTATCAGTGAGTGGCCAGATGGGACACGAGCGGGACGATATGGATTTCTGCATACGTTATATCAAGAGTTTTGGCATGAGCGGGTGAGCATCAGCCATCAGCAGCAGTGGCATCTACGGATCGGGGAGCGTAAAGAGGCGGCGTATGGCCAGCGAGCAAGAGAGATCGCAGCAGAATTGGCGCTGCACTTTGAGCAAGGACGAGATTACCGGCGGGCTGTGCGGTATTTGCACCTGGCCGGCGAGACCGCTATGCGGCGCAGCGCTCATCAAGAATCGATTTCGTACTTCACTAAAGGCATCGAGCTACTCAAGGAGTGGCCCGATACACAGGAGCGCACGCAGCAAGAATTCAGATTACAAATCACCCTCGGAGGTCCTCGGATCGCGAGCCAGGGCTTTGCCGCCCCGGAAGTGGGACATGCCTATGGCCGAGCACTCGCACTCAGCAGACAGAGAGGAGAGGCGCCGCAGATTATCAGGGCCTTGAATGGGCTCAGTGGTTTTCATTTAGTACGGGCGGAGCATAAGACGGCGCGGGAGTTGGCGGAGCAGTGCCTAAGCCTGGCCCAACGGGTACAGGACCCGATCCTTCTAGTGTACGCCCACCACGTGTTAGGAAACGTCTTATTCTGGTTAGGAGAGTTTTCTCAAGCCCGAGCCCACCAGGAACAAGCCCTTGCTCTCTACCAGGCTCGGCAGCCTCGGGCGGATTCCGCCAGTTATCTCAACCTCGGAGTAAACTGCCGTAACTATATGTCCTTTACGCTGGCGAGTCTTGGCTATCTCGACCAAGCGATCAAACGGAGCCAGGAGGCCATTACCCTGGCCCGCGAGTTAGCTCACCCCTTTAGCTTAGCGCTGGCGCTCTCTTTTGCGGGCGACGTTCATCTGGGTCGCGGGGAAGGCGCCGCCGCTCAAGCACTCGCTGAAGAACTGATCGCGCTTTCCACTACACAAGGATTTACACAACTTCTTACCGATGGAACGATGATGCGCGGTGCAGCCCTGGTCCAACAAGGACAGATGGAAGAAGGCCTTCTTCAAAGTGAGGAGGGCATTAACGCTGGACGAGGCATCGGGTTTGAGATGGGACGAACGGGCGACCTTGCAGGGCTGGCTTTTAGCTATGCGAAAGCAGGCCAGAAGGAGAAGGCGCTCTCCATTGTAGTCGAGGCACTAGCGTTAGTGGACAAAACCGATGAGCGGATGAGCGAGGCAGAGTTATACATACTGAAGGGGTGGCTCCTACTGGCTCGCTCCAAAGAAAATCACATAGAAGTGGAGGCCTATTTTCGTCAAACGTCCGCCCTTGTTCGCCGTTAGAGCGCCAAGCCGTTCGAGTTGTATGACGCGAAAGGAATTACTTCGCTGTGGCTGGTCTCCCAACCGCGCCACAACATCTGAAATCCATTGCTCCTTACTTCTCCATATCCCGTTTTAACACGCCTTCGCTCTCCAACTGCCGCACTTGTTCAGGAGAGTACGCCAGATATTTCTGCAAAATCTCCTCGTTATGTTCACCTAGAAACGGGGCTTGTAATG
>CAZUFQ010000652.1:0-4561 GCA_964618735.1 uncultured Enterobacteriaceae bacterium | reverse complement strand
CTATTCCCCAAGCCATTCAAGACAGTTATTTCAGGACCTATGTCCGAGAGGAAATCCAACCAGAGGGGCTCACCCGCAACCTCGGCGCCTTTACCCGCTTTCTCGAAGCGGCAAGCTTTTCTCAGGGGCAAGTCTTGAATGTCACCGCCGTCAGTCGTGAATGCGCCGTTGAACGTAAGGTGGTCGAAAACTACTTCAGCATCTTGGAGGATTTACTCCTTGCTTATCAACTTCCGATTTTTACCAGGAAGGCAAAACGAACACTCATCACGCATCAGAAATTTTACTTCTTTGATGTGGGCGTCTACCGAACCTTGCGGCCGCGCGGACCATTGGACGCCGCAGGAGAGATAGACGGTCCAGCGTTGGAAACCTTCTTTTTGCAAGAACTGCTGGCGTGCAATGCCTATCACCAGCTGGGTTATACGCTCTTTTATTGGCGGACACGGAGCGGATTGGAAGTCGATTTCATTCTCTACGGCGAGCGCGGCGTCAAAGCGTTTGAAGTCAAGCTAGCAACCAAGGTCCAGAGAGACGATGTCAAAGGGTTACGCGCCTTTCTGACAGATTATCCCATGGCCAAAGCGCACTTAGTTTACTGTGGAGAGCGGCTGATGAGCGAAGGAGAGATTGCGATCCTGCCAATCTCACACACAGTGAAGCACCTCTATGAAATACTGACGACGCCGTAGCGCTAAGGCAATCTGTTTACTGTAGAGTTGGAGGAACATTCCGTTAAAAAGATCGCCAATCTCTTCAGCTCGAACCTCCAGAGACATCGACGATTACGCGAGCGCTTAGGGTTAATCGCCTCAAACAACGTAGCGATCACAATCGTTACTGTCGAAGAGCACCTGCGTGGACGTTTTGCACGAAGGCCATTAAGGGAGCAGAGTTGCTCCCAGCCGTATATGCCGGGCACAGTATAAAGATGGCGTGCACCAGACTATAAGCCTGTAGCGGAAGATGGCCGCCTGACGGCTCAAGCTTAGGTCTCTTCCTTATTTATGGTCTCGCTTCAAACACCAGATTAAATGGAGTCTCAGTGGCGCGGCGGAAGCGAGTAAACCCCCCGGTAGTCACAACCTCGCGAAGCCGCGCTTCTCCAGCCTGGTTCCCTAACGCGAGTCCTACTTCTTGTGACAATGAGGCTGGCGTACAGATCTGCGTTGAGGCTGAGTAGTACATTCGTCCGAGCGGATTGAGATTATCTTCCAGGCGATCGTGAGCGAACGGCTCCACGATCATCCAGACGCCGTTTTCACTCAGCGTCTCTCGCACATGCGTCGCAGCACCGACTGGGTCACCCATATCATGCAGACAGTCGAAGAAGGCGACGAAGTCATAGGGGGCACCAGGGTAGTCTTTGGCTGTTGCCACCTCGAAGGTGACATGATCGGCGACGCCAGCCTCACGCGCCGCCTGCCGCGCTCGCTCGATCGACGGGGCATGATAGTCAAATCCACTGAAGGTTGAACGGGGGTACGCCTGCGCCATAAGAATCGTCGAGGCCCCGCGGCCGCAACCGACATCGGCGACACGGGACCCGGTGCGCAACTTGGCATCTACACCTTCGAGCGCGGGGAGCCAAGAGCTGGTCAAGTGAGCGGCATAGCCGGTTCGGAAGAAGCGCTCGGTGCCCTGAAACAGTTCCGGGTCGTGCTCATGCCAACCTACGCCAACGCCGGTGCGGAATGCTTCACGGAGCTTCGGCTCAATCCGAATCGCAGCAGCTGCGAGCTGAAATGCGCCCGGTAAGAAGGCCGGGCTGTTCTCATTTGCCAACGCGAACGCCTGTTCTTCAGGCAGGGTGAAACGGCCAGAAGGAGGATCATAGGCGACATAACCGCTTGCCGCTTGCGCGGCCAACCACTCACGCACATAGCGCTCGGCGGTCCCTGTACGCCGCGCCAACTCAGTAGAAGTCAGCGGCCCCGCCCCAGACATTGCTTTATACAGTCCCAGCTTATCTCCTATAACGATCAAGCTCGCGTGAAAGGTCGCACCGAGATCGCTCAAGGCTTGCTGGAGAAATTGGTTTAGTTTCTCTTGATCCAAAGACATGCGGAGTTCTCCTTTGCCTATAGTTGATAGATAAACTCGCTGCTGCGGCCGCAGGGTATCCTTTGACGTTGATTTTTAAACAGCAATGTGGACGCGGTTGGGTGAAACGACTTCCCACAACCGAGCTCTTACGTCTCGATCAGTACAGTTCCTCTCGTGCATTCTTGTCGATCAGTCCCTGTAGCACTTCAACACTCTCTGCCAGCTTTCCATGGGCAACCATGGCGCGCGCCAGTGAAGGCAACCCCTCTAAGTGTGGCCAGTGGTCCGCTTCCCAGAGGTGTGAACGGATAATGCATTTGGCGCAGTGAAAGAAGGCTTCTTCGATGGTAACGACCAGGACAAAGTTGGGGATCTTCCCGTGCATCGTCAGACGTCCTCGCAGCCAAAGATCCCGCACAATCATAGCAGTTCCACTCATCCTAAGTGTCTCTTGTTTCCCTGGTATCAGGAAGAAGAGCCCTACTTTGGGATTTTGGAGGATATTCCGGAAGGTGTCGGCCCGACGATTACCCGGCCGATCAGGAATCGCCACGGTCTGCTCATCGAGCACCTGGACGAATCCAGGAGGGTCTCCTTTGGGGGAGATATCGACAGCTCCTCTAGCATCCGCAGAGGCCAACAATACGAAGGGAGACTTGGCAATGAACGCCCGACAGTGCTCATCAAGGGTTGAGACCACTTTGTCAATGACGTAATGACTCGGGTGTCCCAGGACCTCGCGAAATTGTGCTTCGGTGGTGATGACCTCAGAAAACTTGTTTTGCATGGTACTGTCCTCTTTCTGATGCTCTTGCCTTGTGTTTTAAGAAAGGCCGTGTGGTATATAGCCATTCGTAACGATCCACACACTTGAACAGCCAAACGAAGAGTTGATCAATTGACCATAACTTCAGAGAGGGCTGTAGTCATATAAAAAGTGTGTAATGTTAGTAAAATTTTCGTGTAATGTTCAGAGAAGCTTGTCATGAATGTACAGCCGTCCATTGTGTTCCCGCCTTTTCGGCTCGACGTCACCAATGAACAGCTCTGGCGGGACACGCACCTAGTGGGGCTGCGGCACAAAACGTTTGCCGTACTACGCTATCTCGTGGCGCGTCCTGGCCAGCTCGTGACCAAGGACGAAATGCTTGAGGCGCTGTGGCCCGGGACCGTCGTGACGGACTCGGCGCTGAAGATTTGCGTGCGCGAACTACGGAAAGCGTTAGGCGATGACGACAGGGCTCCACGGTTCATTCAAACCGTGCATGGACGGGGATACAGGTTTATCGCTTCTGTCACCACCACTCCACCAGTGCAAACTTCAAGCTTCACAGTGCAAACACCACTCCCATTTTTTAACCTCTTACACCCTACCCTCCCCTTGGTGGGTCGAGAAGCAGAACTTGCACGGCTACACCGTTATTGGGAAAAGGCCCTGCAGGGCACACGTCAAGTGATCTTTGTCTCGGGAGAGCCCGGGATTGGCAAGACAACGGTGGTGGAAACATTTCTCTCGGGCATTGGGCGACAGGGAGCAGGGAGTGGGGAACAGGGGACATGGAACAGACGGCACGCTAGGACGAACTCGGCCCAACCAATGCTTGATGCCCAATCCCTGAGACCAAGCCTCTGGATTGGACGCGGTCAGTGTATTGAGCAGTATGGCGCCGGTGAAGCCTATATGCCCGTGCTCGAAGCCCTGGGCCGATTGTGTCGTGAGCCAGGCGGCAAACGCCTTATCGCTGTGCTTGACCAGTACGCACCAACATGGTTGGTGCAGATGCCAGCACTGCTAAGTGTACAGCAGTTGGAGACGTTGCAACGCAAGACCCATGGGGCCACACAAGAACGGATGTTGCGGGAGATGGCCGAGGCTATAGAAGTGCTAACGGCGGAGCAACCGCTCATCTTGTGGCTTGAAGATCTGCACTGGAGTGACGTCTCTACCTTGGAATTGTTAGCTGTCTTGGGGCGACGGCAGGAAACTCTTCGACTCTTGCTCATTGGGACCTATCGTCCGGTGGAGATGCTGGTCAAGGAACATCCGCTGCGGGCGGTGAAGCATGAACTCCAACTGCACAAACAGTGCGAGGAATTACGGCTGGGATTTTTAACGGAAGAGGACGTGGCAGAGTATCTGGCGCAACGCTTTCCTGTGACCACTCAGCCCACCGAGCTGCGACAAGTGGCGCATCTGGTCCATCAACGGACTGAAGGTAATCCTCTGTTCATGGTGAACGTCGTGGACCACCTTCTGGCCCAAGCAGAAGCGCTGCCACATGGTAAACCGCCGCACTTTTTACAGGATTTATTAGTTGTTCCTGAGAGCATCCGACAGATGATCGAGAAACAACTGGATCGTCTCAATCCTGAAGAGCAACGCGTGCTGGAGATAGCGAGTGTGGCAGGAGCTGAATTTTCTGCCGCGGCAGTGGCTGCAGGTGCACAGACTGAAATAGGAGAAATCGAGGCTCGATGTGCAGGGTTATCACGACATGATCAATTCCTGCGGACA
>CAZUFQ010000651.1:0-4575 GCA_964618735.1 uncultured Enterobacteriaceae bacterium | reverse complement strand
CCCGAGGGTGCGAGGATCAGCAAACAGGGAGACTAGGGAGAAGATTTTGCTGATCGATTGTACTCTGACAGGCTAGTGTGACGCGGTGATGACGTGCAAATGACAACTCCGTGACAAGAAGCGGCTGCATAGAGAATGCAAAAGGAAACAGTACGTCACTAATTTTTCATCGTTTTGTCATCATCCCGTTACGATTGTTCTTTATTATCTCCTTGTAGAATCCTTCCATCCCCTCTCCCCTGGCTGGACGCTCAGGATCGCTCTCCTCAATAAGCGTCCAGCCAGGGCCTCTCCTTCAAATTGCAAGCTCACACCTACCTCGCGCCCCTTTGCCTAAAATTCTGATGAAGCAGGCGCACTTCATCGAAAATTCATTGTCTTGTCACCCTCCCGTTGCAAATCGTTTGCTATTGTTAATTGGAGACCAAGGCGAGCTGATGTAACGACGTCAAGCCGCGCCTGAGGATGAGATTCTTGATATGCGTCCTGGCGAACACCAATATATCGATCGCACAACTGGTTTAGTATGTACAGAACAGCTATACGGTGATTGGTTGCTAAACTCCTTGTATACCGCCGCCTGGGAACATGCTCCGGCTCTGCACCGAGCCCTTACCGGCGCGCGCTTCTCTTCATTACTTGGTCTTTTCTGCTACGACTCTCCGTTGGGCGCGCGGCTTTCGGGGACTCAACGCTTCTTGCAAGCTTGTCGCGTCTCCACAAAGGAGTGCATCGATCCGCCGGCGCACCTCGACACGGCCAGGAAAATCTTTGAGCGCAAAATTCACTACTGGCGTTGTCGCCCGCTACCTAAGAATGACCAGGCAATCGTGAGTCCGGCCGACGCTCGGCTGCTGATTGGTTCGTGGAGAGAGACTTCTCACTTATCCTTGAAAGAGAAGATTTTCGATTGCGGAGATCTTCTCGATCTCGATAAGTCGGCCTGGGTGCGCAATTTTATAGACGGGGACTTCGCAGTCTTTCGCTTAACGCCAGACAAATATCATTACAATCACACGCCTGTTGCGGGCAGAGTGCGCGATTTCTACGAAATCCCCGGCGGCTATCATTCTTGTAATCCGAGCATTCTTGTTGCAGCCGGCTTTCCCTATGCAAAGAATAAACGGGTCGTCACCATTATAGATACGGATGTCGCGGAGGGATCACAGGTCGGACTTGTTGCTATGGTCGAGATTGTCGCTCTCATGATTGGCGACATTGTCCAGTGCTATAGCGAAACACGCTATGCTGCGCCCCAACCCGTCGCGCCAGGAATGTTTTTGCAAAAGGGACAGCCCAAGAGTCTATACAGACCAGGCAGCAGCACGACCGTGCTCTTGTTCCAGCCAACGCGCATCAAATTTGCCCGTGACTTAATAGAAAATCAGCGTCGTCCAGACGTCAAAAGCCGCTTTTCTCAAGGATTTGGTCATCCCTTAGTAGAAACAGAAGTTACAGTCCGTTCAGAGATTGCCTTACCCCACACCCAGCCGGCGGCCCCGGATAGGACGAGACTAGACCTATCAGTAACTACACTGGGTCACGGTTTGGCTACATTGATGAACAATATTTTTCCCGCAAAAAGGAGATCCACGCGATGACTAATGAAGCATTCGTTTTCGGACTCGCCATCCTCTGTACCTGTATGGTGGTGTGGGCGTGCAAAACGCTTCCAGCCGAGGACTGGCAAATTTTAGCGACTGTCCCCATCGCGAAAGATGCAGAAGGCCGTTGGCGCGGCGTGAATCTGACGTACTATGGGCTGCTGACCGCGAATGCAGCGGTTACCGCGGTTGCGCTAATCTGCATTTTTATGACCGCCCTTGGCATACCGTTGGAAGGCGTCGTCGCCACCATCGGGGCAGAGATCTTTCTCTGTCTTCCCTCAGCAAAACTAGTTGCGAGAATCGTGGAGAAAAAGAATTGCACTTTCACTATTGCCGGCGCATTTTTTGTCGGCTTTGTAACCACGCCGTGGGCGATCGCTCTTATCAATTGGATAAGCGGGAACCGCGCCGGGTTTCCCATCCCGGTGATTGCGACAATGGCCGTGATCACTGTTGCGTATGCATTTGGTGAAGGGCTAGGGCGACTCGCTTGCATCAGTTTTGGCTGTTGCTATGGAAAGCCCCTTTCGCAATCTTCCCCAGTCATACAACGTCTCTTCGGACATTGGCATTTTGTCTTTTCCGGAAGGTTAAAGAAGATCGCCTACGCCAGCAGTCTAGAAGGCGAGCGGGTGCTGCCTATTCAAGCGCTCACCGCAGGACTCTACTTGTTTACGGGGTTAATATCGACGTTGCTGCTATTACGAGCGAGCTATGGAACCGCGTTGCTGCTCACCGTAGCGGTGACCCAAGGCTGGCGTGTGTTCTCTGAGGGTTTTCGCGCAGATTATCGCGGTGAGGGGAAAATCTCGGCCTATCAAATCATGGGTCTACTCTCGATTCCTTACGCGGTGTGGTTGCTCTTGCTATTCCCATCTCCCCAGCTTCTCGCGCCAAGCATCACCCTCGGTCTTGCAACCTTATGGAACCCGTGGGTAGTCTTGTTCCTTCAGGGACTCTGGCTATTCCTCTTCATGTTCTTTGGCAAAAGCATGGTGACGAGTTCCGCCATCTCGTTTCATTTACATCAAGACCGGATCTAACGCGGAACGTGCGACATTTCGACCTGGTTCCTGACCCTTCGGTTGGATCATGCCGCGTACAGCGGGTGAACAATAGATAACGACTTGACGAGCTGTCACAGAAATATGCTTGATCTGTCATCTTGCGGTAACACACTGGGGGTAGACTTTTCTTTCGGCGTTGCTCCAAAACAACATGGAGATGCAATCAATTAGGAAGGAAAATCTTCAGGAAGAAGATGATGAAAACTATGCTGCGAGCAGAACACTCGATCGTTGCGAAATCCCCTTCTTCTCAAGAGAAAGGGGGAGCTGTCACTGACATGCTTCGTTCTCATACCCAATCCCGTCGAACGCCGCCGCGTATGCCGTTCTTGATTCCCACACACAAACGACATGGGCTCCTGGGGCTCGACAAACCCTTCTCTCGGGAACAGTTTTTTCCGTTTGAACAGGAACCCTTTATCCCCTGGACTGGGTCTCGTCGTCTTTTGTTAGGCGTATTGCAAGACGCCTTACGTTCTTTGCTTCAGTATCGATCCGCGCGCTCTCGACTTGGGAAACGTATATTTCGCGAGGCCCAAGCCTGGATTTGGGCCGAGGACCAGGAGTGGCTGTATTCGTTTGAAAATATTTGCTCTCACCTCCAGCTTGACCCGAACTACATTCGCCAAGGTTTGCAGCAGCATCTGCAAGTAACTCAAACAGATGAGGAAGAGAAGGAGCACAAGAGACGCTCGTTCTTTTCCGCTTACCGTCGCCGACCATTTCACTTGATGGCCGGTCCGGGAACTCGGGTCGCCAATAACCTGCAACGCTCGGCTCCGCGCGGAAGAACGAAATTAGCAAAACGATAAAAAAGCCGCCCGCTCAGCCGCAGAGAGGCGTCTGAAGGGGCCGGTCTTCCAAGGTCGGTTAAGCTAGAAAACAGGCCCGCAGGGTAAAGGAGGGGAATCCTGCGGGCCTGTGCGCACCGCTACGTGGGGAAAGACGTAGTGGTGAACAGAAAATTATTCATCGTGCAGCGTCCGGTAGCGACGGAAGCGACTCGCGACACCTAGTGGCCCCCTGGGCTCCCCGTTGCGACCACCAGCTGTCATAGACCCCGATCGCAAACGCGAGCCCCAAGACACTAAAACACAGCATGAGGACTAGACCAACGAAGAGCGGAGTAAAGTCGGTCGTCATATCGAGCACAGCCGTGGGGAGCACGGAGAGAAAAGGCGGTTGCGCGATCATTGTATGTACCTCCTATTCTTCTTGACCCCGAAGGGGAGACCATGTGAAACACTCAGGAAGGATAAAATCACTCTTGATCAGCGTTCGCGGCTGACTTTTTCCTGAATTGTTTACCACTCTAGCAGTCCCTTCGTGCGAATAGTGTAGTCTTCCTCTCCCTTCATGCAGTCTTCATAGGGCAGTAACGTCCGCGACATTGAACGCGTCAGGGCTCGCCTACCTATCTACGAGTGAGCAGGATGTATGCCGATCTGACGCTCTGTGATTTTCCTCGCGTCATAGCAAGGTTTTCTGTTCAGCCTCTGCAGAATGACTTAGGGACTGGTGAAAGGGTGTTGCGTGGGCATCAACAGTTGCTGCTGGGGAATCAGGGCAATCACAAGGATTCTTATGAACAAGCTGTGACATCATGACTATCTTTATCCAAAATTCACAAACTCTGCATCGCACTGTAACTGGCTGTTTCTAAACTGCGGCAAGGCTTTGGGCTAGCAAGACATTATTCAAGAATGGCCTGTCGCCTAAGGAGGAGACTGTGCAACATCACGTGCGATTGCGGACAATCGTAAAATCAACTGTGGCCGCTACGATCGCCTGTGGCGTTTTAGCGCGCTATGGCCTGGCCGGACCAGGGGAGAAGGACGCAGCTCTCAATGGCGGGAACTCCGACTCCGTTTAATTCCGAGGCGCGCCCGGGGAACTTCCAA
>CAZUFQ010000650.1:0-4582 GCA_964618735.1 uncultured Enterobacteriaceae bacterium | reverse complement strand
GTGATCGACATTTCGGTTCTTTCATAATCGTCGTACGCTTGTTTGTCAAGTGCCCCGCATTTTGGAATCCGTGACCAGTCACATAGACAAGTAGAGGATCTCCAGGGCGCATGCGCTTAGCGGCGTCCTCAAACCATTTACGCAGTGCTGCACGGGTTGCAGGCTGGAGTGTAAACCCATCAATAGTGGAATTCTCGAAGCGGATTTGCGGCTGTAAGGGTTGCTCAAGTCGCGTCCCTTCCAGGAGCCAAAAATCGGATTCCGGTTGCGGTTCGCGAACGGCGAAATCGGCTTGAGGTCTTGACCCATCTGCATTGAAAATCGTGATATCGGCAGGAGGAACACCCGCGCGACGCAGGACCTCAAGCATCCGCTTTATGTGCAAAAAATGCGAATAATAGTTGCTAGCTGGCTGCCCGCCGCCATTGAGTAAAACGGCGCGCAGGCGTGGATGTAAATTCGTGAGTTCAAGCGTAGCCGCCCACAGAGTCGAGCTGTAGACAATCTCCAGAGCAAGCATGATGAGGGCGAGCAGCATTAGCAAACTACGGGAAAAACAGGCGGGTTTGCTTCGGTCAAGCATACTCGACTCCTTCTTTCTTTTTGACAGCTGATCTTGTTCGATTACTTACAAAGGAAACCGACCGCGGTCTAGGAGAGTACTCGGAAACGAGGAAGGGCACTTTTTGAAGTGGATCTTGCTGCTCGGCCAAAGAGCCAAGACTGACTGAATTTTCGGCAGTGGCGCCGTTTCGTCTCATGCTACGCCCCTACGGAAAACTCGGCGTAATCGTGGGACAGGGGATCAAAGGCGAGTAAACTGCACCGCTACCGGATTTTCTCTGCCGATTGACAAGGGCGGAGAGCCGAGCAGATAATCGTCTGCGATAGTCAGGAAAGAAGGGAGTCTTTCCGCATGAGCCTGGCGAGGACAAGGCACAAGCTCGCTGCTATCCTTCATCCCACAGCTGCTCTCATGGAGTCCGATAAGCTTCTCCAGAGATCGAGCTCTGACATTTCAGAGTCAGATCTCCGTGCCGCGCTTAATGGAATCATGCGCGAGAGCTTGCGGCCTTTCTCAGTCGGCCTTGGGGCTCTCTATGTCGTTTTTACGGTGAGCCATAGGATAGTACAGCCAAAAGCCGTGGCTGTGTTCATGACGCCGGTAGCGGCAGGGACCGCTGTCCTGCTGCTCAGTCTCTATTTCATACTTGGCCGCTGGTCGATTCCCAGTCGCTGGGCGCATCCACTGGCAGCCTTCATGTCGAGCTTAATTCTGTTCAATAGTCTCTTGCATCTCTTCCTTCTCTCCGATCCTCAGCAAACCACTAATCTTATGTTGTTAGCCATTGGAGTTGGTTGCTTCTTTTTGTCTATCGCTTGGCTGACCTTTCTGTTGGTGGGGATTCTGGGTGGATGGGGGCTCATCGTGTGGGGAGCTGCCCCGTCCCCGGCCTGGGTGCATTTCGGCTTCGGGCTCTTGTCCGCCACTGTTCTTTCTGTACTCATTCACACCGTCCGGGTCCGAACGTTTCGGCGTCTTGAAGAATTGCGCATCCAAGACGAGCGCCGCAAGCAAGCCCTCGAAGAGGCAATACACGGAATACAACAGAGCGAACAACGGTACCGGGCAGTGGTGGAAGATCAGACAGAGTTAATTTGCCGATTTCTACCTGATATGACCCTGACTTTTGTAAACAATGCCTACTGTCGCTATTTTGGGCGACAAAGCGGAGAACTTTTGGGTAAGAGCTTCTTGTCCTTTATTCCCGCAGCGGAGCAGCCATTCGCCGCTTCCCACTTTGCTTCCCTTCTGCTAAATCCACGGATTGTACTACACGAGCACCCCGTCATCACTGGAAACGGCGAGCGTCGTTGGCAACAGTGGACAGATCGCGCCATTCTCGACAGCGATGGTCGCGTCATCGAATTTCAATCCGTGGGCCGGGACATCACAGAACGCAAACAGGCGGAGGAAGCCTTGCGGCGCAGCGAAGAACATTTTCGCGCGCTTATTGAGAACGCATTGGACATCATCATTATTCTCAATGATGATGGAACAGTCCGTTACGTCAGCCCCTCCTCGGAACGGATCATGGGGTATGCGCCGCAGTCTTCACTCGGCCAAAAGGGCTTTGGCTTTGTGCATCCAAGCGACTTACCTCGTATGGAGTACGCTTTTACAGAAGCGCTGCTCAACCCCGGAGTCGCAATTTACAGAAGTGAATTCCGACTCCAACATCAAGACGGCTCGTGGCGTATCTTCGACTGCGTAGGGAAAAATCTTCTTGAGAATCCGTCTGTGAATGGGATTGTTGTGAACGCTCGCGACATTACCGCACGCACGCAGGCGGAAGAAGCGTTGCGACAAGCATACAAGGAATTAGAGAGACGCGTTGAAGAGCGCACCGCTGAACTGGCAAAAACCAACGAACTGCTTCGGCAGGAAGTCGCTGAGCGGCAGCGGGGGGCGGAGGCGTTGCGCCGCAGCGAAGAGCATTTTCGCTTGCTCATTGAAAATGCGCTCGACATCATCATTCTCTTGAACAATGACGGGACGGTCCGCTACCAAAGCCCTTCTGCTGAGCGAGGGCTTGGACATCGACAGGAAGAAGCGCTCGGCCAGAGCGGTTTTGCGTTCATTCATCCAGAAGATCTGCCCCACGTGATGACTGCCTTTGCTGACACCTTCCAACATCCGGGCATCATGCCGCCCATAGAGATGCGAGTGATGCACGCCGACGGCTCGTGGCACGACATTGAAGCCCTGGGCAACAACTTGCTGAACAATCCGACGGTAGAAGGCATTATTATCAATGTCCGCGACATTACTGAGCGGAAGCGGATGGAGAGAGAATTGCTCGAAGCGAAAGAGAGGGCCGAGGCGGCGAACTATGCCAAGAGTGAGTTCCTCGCCACGATGTCTCACGAGTTGCGTACTCCTCTTAATGTTATCTTGGGATATACGGAACTTCTCCGCGAGGGGACCTTTGGTCGCCTTAGTGAAGAGCAAGTCCGTCCACTGCATCGGGTCGAGCGCAATGCACGCGAACTGCTCGATCTCATTACGGTCGTGCTGGACGTGAGCAGACTTGAAGCGGGGCGGCTTCCTGTCGTCCTCAAAGAGATACAATTGCCCATCATGCTCAAGGAGTTAGAAGCAGAGACCCGAGAAGCATATCAACGCTCGGGGCTCCACTTTCAATGGGAGATAGGGGAAGGATTTACACCCATCCACACGGACCCAGAAAAGCTGAAAGTTGTGCTGCGGAATCTCATTGGGAATGCGGTCAAATTTACCCCGCAGGGAAGTATTACCGTAAAAGCGTTTCCTCAGAACGGCGGCGTAGAAATACAAGTGAGTGACACTGGAATTGGAATTCCGTCGGAAGCCGTAGCCGTCATCTTCGAGCCTTTTCGCCAAGTCGAGAGCGCCGCGACATCTCGGCAGAGCGGGGCCGGGTTAGGGCTGCATATTGTCAAACGCTTACTAGAATTGCTGGGTGGGACAGTTTCTGTGGAGAGTGAAGTGGGACGCGGTTCGACGTTTCGTGTGTGGGCGCCTGGAGAAAGTCCCTCCTTTCTCGATGGTTCACCTACGAGGAAGGGCTGACCCGGGCGACGGCTGACTGAGGCCACTGACGGTCACCCATCTGGATACAATTGCTCCAACTGCGCCAGCAAATCTTCCTGGCTGCCAGGAGGAGGACCAGCAGGAGCCTCTGCCTGTAACTCTTCTGCTGACGATGTTGCCCGCTCGGCAGGTAGAGCACTCTTCAAGCGCGCGATTTCCTCATCTCGTTCAGCCAGCCGCCGTCGAAGTTCATGGACAAGAGCCACTAATTCGTCGAGGCTCAGAGCCGTTGGATCAATCTCTGTGCTCATGCGTGTTCTTTCAGCATGTCGCTGCTGGGTTTTCAACCTGAGCGGAATTTGCCCAGCGGCTTTGACAGAGAGGAAAGGGATTGGTACTCCGTATCGCCATGGATACAAGGCTTCGGCAAGCGGTGGATGTCGCTGTCGCGACAGTGTGGGGAATGGCTGCAGGCGTAAACCGTGTCGTCTCGTTAACTGGAGATGCTTCAAGCCGCAGTTATGCGCGCTTACATCTGGAGGGACCATGCCCGCCAACGGCGGTGATAATGATCCTTTCTGGCAGTGGACTTTCGGTGTCATCTGACGAACTCGCTGTTTTTACCGAGCCGTTGAAGGAATTGCCTTTTGTCAATGTGTACCGTTTTCTTCTGCCTTTAGGCGTCCGAGTTCCACAAATTTATCACGACGGCAGCCGGGAAGGATTTCTCCTGTTGGAAGATGTGGGTGATACCCCGTTGCGAGAGGCGGCCCAGGGTCAATCTTCGCAAGAAGTTGAACGTCTCTATCGTCAAGCGATTGATCAGCTCGTCCTCTTCCAAGTAGAGGGAACGCGACGGCGCGATGATACGTGTATTGCTTTTCAACAGCGGTTCGATCAGCGCCTCTTCCTCTGGGAGTTTGAACACTTCATCGAATGGGGTCTGGAAAAGCGTGAAGGGGAATCGCTGTCAGCAGCAGAGGGCGAGGAATTCCGCGCCGCGTTCGA
>CAZUFQ010000649.1:0-4589 GCA_964618735.1 uncultured Enterobacteriaceae bacterium | reverse complement strand
GTGTCCACTGGGGGTTCGGGGCTGGGTGTGCCCGTGGCGTCGGCCGAGTGGAGTGGGGGTGCAGCAACCACACCGGGCGCCGAGGGGCCGGGCACGGTCGATTCCGGCCACGCGCTCAGCGACGACCGGGCGGAGATGGAAGAGTGGGGCGTGCGCGACGATCTCGACAACGGCGTCTCGCCGCGCCCCGACCAGACGAACGTCGACTACTTCTCTGTCGGCGCGATGATGCGCGGCCTGGTGATCCCGGACTTCGTGCTGAACTGGTTCGTGCATTTCTACGGCTCGAGCCTCTTCAACGGCGGCGGCGGCGGCTACTTCGCCTTCCGACGCAACGGTCTCACCGTCACGCTCGAGGTCTGGTACGCGGGCTTCGGCGGACAGGCCTACTACAACGGCATCAACCACACCGACTCCGAGACCGACTACGTCAACAGTCAGCTCGGCGTCGTGTTCGGCAACGTCGCGTTCCAGTGGGCCGTGCCGGTCAACGAGTGGTTCGCGGTCGACATCGCGCTCGGCCTCGGCCTCGGCGGCGTCGTCGGCAACATGTACCGGCAGGATGCCTACTCCACGAACGTCGGCGGTGGGCCGCCGTACGCGATGTGCCCGTCTGCGGGCGGACACGGCGCGTACTGCCCTGGGCTCCACAGCGACCCGTCGCAAGACGGCACCTACCAGATCACCGGCGCCCACGGCACCGGCACGCCCGGCACCGGACCGAATCCGTTCGGCTTCGGCGGCGGCCTGATCCCGCCGATCTTCCCGTGGCTCGACATCCCGCGCGTCACGCTGCGCTTCACGCCGATCCGTCAGCTCGTGGCGCGCGTCGACCTCGGCTACTCGATCTACTCGTTCAACTTCGGCGCGTCGCTCGGCTACCAGTTCTGATTCGGTCGGCCCTTCAACGCCCGACGATCGCGATCAGCTCCACGTCGAACACCAGCATCCCGCGCGGGCCGCCCATCGAGCCCGCGTAGGCGATCGACTGTGGGATCCAGAAGCGCGTGACCTCGCCGACGGTCATGCGCTGGAGGCCTTCCGTCCAGCCGGGGATGAGCTGGTTCACCCCGAACGTCGCCGGCTGGCCGCGCGTGTGCGAGCTGTCGAACATGCGGCCGTCGGTGGTCCAGCCCGTGTAGTGCACGGTCACGCGATCGGTCGCGCTCGGACGATCGTTGCCGGTGCCGGGGCGCATCACGCACCAGCGAAGCCCGGAGATGCTGCGCCGGGCGCGCTCGGGCGGCGCGGCGACATCGGCGGGTGCCGTCGTCGGATCGGCGGCCTCATCCCACACGGTGCACGGCCCCGCGGCCACCGCGGCATCGTCCGGCGCGGGTTGCGGCGTCGCAGTCGCGGGTGCGCAGCGCAAAATGGATCATCACGCCGCCTTGTCACCTGGGAAGGGAGCCTATACACTGCTGCCAATGGAATCTTTTGAATCTTTTGCTCCTGCTGTGCAGAAAGTCTGTCTGTGGGCCGTCCCTATTTTAGTGGCGGTCATCCTACACGAAATTGCGCATGGTTATGTAGCGTTTCGCTTAGGAGACCCTACTGCGGCGCAGGCGGGTAGGCTGACCCTCAATCCCTTCTCGCACGTGGACTGGTTTGGCACGGTGATTTTGCCGCTGCTGTTATTGTTTGGCGGTGCGCCATTTCTTTTTGGTTACGCGAAACCGGTGCCCGTAAACTTCCGGAACTTGCGCAATCCACGGCGAGATATGGTGCTCGTAGCGCTGGCTGGGCCAGCGATGAATCTGTTGCTCGCAGGGCTTTTTGCGTTTGTGTACCGTTTGACTCCTGAAGCAGACCTCCCTAACGGCAATCTACTGGCGACGAATTTATTGTTTTTCAAAGCGATGACGGGTGCTGGCTTCCTCATGAATTTGGGCTTGGCAGTGTTTAATCTCCTACCACTGCCGCCGCTTGACGGCGGCCGGGCTGCGACTGGTTTGCTGCCCCGCTCTCCAGCTCTTGCGCTTGCGCGTCTGGAACCCTATGGCATGCTGATCATTATGTTGTTGCTTGCCTCAGGAGTTCTCAACCGCGTTTTGTACCCCATGACAAATTTTCTCCTGCAGACATTGTTGTAAGGATCGAGTCATGCCCGAAACTATAGTCAGTGGAATGCGTCCCACCGGGAAACTGCATCTTGGCCATTTACATGGCGCACTTAAGAATTGGGTCCGTCTTCAGGACAGTTATCGCTGTTTTTTCTTTGTGGCGGATTGGCATGCGTTAACGACCGGCAACGTTAGCGCCGGCACAATTCGTGAGAGTACAGAAGAGATGGTTATTGACTGGCTCAGCGTCGGTCTCGATCCAAACCGTTCGGTGATCTTTCGCCAGTCCGACATGAAAGAACACGCCGAGTTGCATCTGATTTTCTCGATGATTACCCCGACGCCATGGTTAATGCGTAACCCGAGCGTGAAAGAACAAGCGCGCGAGCTTGGATTCATTCAATCGGACGATGAGACAGAAGTCGCCAAAATCAACTACGGCTTGCTCGGCTATCCGGTGCTCCAAGCAGCAGATATTCTCATTTATAAAGCGCATCGCGTGCCTGTTGGGGCGGACCAAGTAGCGCATATTGAAATTACTCGGGAAATCGCACGTCGCTTCAATTCACTTTATCAAGACATTTTTCCTGAACCGCAGCCGCTGTTGACTGAGATTCCCAAGATTCCCGGCGTTGATGGTCGTAAAATGAGCAAGAGCTATGGCAATGCGGTCGTGCTGTCCGATCCGCCGGAAGAAGTGGACGCCAAGCTCTCGAAGATGATGACTGATCCGCGGCGGGTGCGGCGCCGTGATCCTGGAGAACCGGCTGACTGCCCAGCGTTTAATCTTCACCGGCTCTACTGCACTCCTGAGGAGATCGAATTTGTCAGCCATGGCTGTCGGACGGCGGAGATCGGCTGTCTCGATTGTAAAAAGGTGATGATCAAGCACGTGCTTGAGGATTTAGCGATCTTTCGCGAAAAGCGTGCGTATTGGGAAAACCACCGCAGTGATGTACAAGACGTGTTGCGCGAAGGCGGCCGTCAAGCCAAGGTAGTTGCTCAAGAGACGATGGAGTCCGTGCGCGAAGTCGTTGGCGTGTGAGGAGGAAGCGGCATGGAGCACAGGGTGGAGCTTTCGACCGAGACCTCAAATCTCAAACCTCAGGTCACAAATCCTGTTTTCTACCGAGTCAAACTCGATGTTTTTGAGGGACCGCTGGATCTGCTTCTCCACCTTGTCAAGAAAGAAGAGGTAGATCTCTCGAACATTCCGATCGCCAAGATTACTGACCAATACATGGGCTATCTGGAGCTGTTCCAGCAGCTCGACTTAGACATTGCTGGCGAATACTTGGTGATGGCGGCGACACTGCTGCACTTGAAGTCTCGTCTGTTATTGCCGGGCGACGACACTCCGGAGGAAGACGAAGGAGAAGATCCCCGCGCTGAACTCGTTCGTCAATTGCTCGAATATCAGCGGTTCAAAGAGGCGGCGGACATGTTGCATCGCCGAGACCAGCTAGCGCGCGACGTGTTTGTGCGCGATCCGGCTCGCGACGAACAGGAGACGGATCAAGATCTCGTTTATGATGTTGCACTTGGTGATTTGCTGGATGCTTTGCAAGACGTGCTTAAGCGCGCCGCGCCGGAAGTCGTGCATGAAGTGGTCCTGGAACAAATATCGCTGCGCGAGCGTATTTGTTTCATTCTTGATACCCTACGCGAACGATCAGAGGTGCTCTTTACTGAACTCTTCCCCGAGGATTCCACGCGGCTGCAAATTTTGACGACGTTTCTGGGTTTGCTCGAACTTGTTCGCACACGCATCGTCCGTGTCCGTCAGGAAGCACAGTTTGGTCCAATTACTTTGGCATTGGCGGTGAGCGCTGATACGCCTCTGCCTGACTTCTTAGAGCAGCTATGACACCTCAAGAAATCAAGCCTATTGTTGAAAGTCTCCTCTTTGCCGCTGGCTCCCCTGTGGCTCTCCGCCGTTTGACCGAAGTCATTGGGGTCGCTCAATCCGAGGTCAAATCTGCACTGGCGTTATTACAAGAAGAATACGCGGCGCCAGGGCGCGGTATCATGCTTGCCGAAGTAGCGGGCGGCTACCAATTGCGGACCATTGCAGAGTCTGCTGAATATGTGAAGACGCTGATCCGTGAGAAACCAAACCGTTTGAGTCGAGCGGCGCTTGAGACGCTGGCGATTATTGCCTACCGTCAGCCGATCACCAAGGCCGAGGTTGAAACGGTTCGTGGAGTTGATGTTGACGGCGTACTCAACTCCTTAATGACGAAGAAACTGATTCGTGTCATGGGACGCAAGGATGTGCCTGGACGTCCGTGGGTCTATGGTACGACACCGCAATTTTTGGAACTCTTTGGTCTGAACGACCTCAGCAGTCTGCCGCCTTTACCGGAGATTCATGAGCCTACAGTCAACCCTTATAGCGAAGTCGAATTTGACCCGAATGGAACGGTTACAGAAGATTCTGAGCCGAGCGGGGATCTCCTCGCGCCGGGCAGCGGAGCAGATGATTCTGGCGGAGCGAGTGAAAGTGAATGGGGGGAACATTACGCG
>CAZUFQ010000648.1:0-4592 GCA_964618735.1 uncultured Enterobacteriaceae bacterium | reverse complement strand
GGTGTTGTGGAAGAGAGACCGTGAACCGGTGGCCGTGTTCGTGCCGCCAGTGGTGTTGGAGCGTGGGGCGCCCCAGCCGAAGGCGGTATTGTCGGCGCCCGTGTTGTTGAAGAGCGCGTCCGTCCCGCCTGCGGTGTTGTGGTCAGCGTCGCTGACATCGTTGTTCGGCGGCCCTGCTCCCCAGCTTGCCGCACTGCTCAGGGTGAGAAGAAAGCTCGCCAGCATGACAACTCTACTCGCTACTTTGTCCATAACGTCCCCTCCTCGAGATTGATGGGTGCGTCATACCAAAGTGCTCGTCATTATTCTAGTTTCGGTATTCCTACGGTAGGATGGAGTTGATTGTCATAGGGAGGGGAGTAGTCATCAACAGAACCGTGTTAGCCGTATCACCTTCTGGCGGCAGTACAGGAATTTAACAAAACCAAACAGTCCGATAGTCTATTTCTTCCGCCTCGGAGCTGCCTCACTCGCTCGTTTTGCTTCTTCTCATTCATCCCACGCCGGCTTTAGTGCAGCAATCAACGAGGATGAAAACTGATGTTGACGGTAATACTGTTCTAGCCCTTCGATAGTCCGCCACCCTGGCCGCGCTGGGTCTTCACGAACGGTCCGCGCCGGCTCTCCAACCTTGTCCTTACGCGTTTCCTGGAATGCCAACCACACGGTGAACGTCCAGGAGGGAGTGATGCTGGGCGGCGAGTTAGATATGGGGCCTACTTCCTCCTGGACATTCCCTCTTTCCTGGTTCGTCCCTTTGCTTACGGGCATGTCGTCGAATCAAACAGCGCCCCTTGATCTCCACATTCCTCGCCCTCTTTGGCTGGGACACACGCCTTGACTTCCCCTGTACATGACGCCCCTCCGCTATCGGTAGCGGTAAAGCCAATAGGGAGGGAACAGACCCAAATTCCACGGCCCCGATATCACAGCCCGCCACGCCATTGCCATCTACCGGTCGGGGTGCGCCCCGCTGATCAGTAGTCAGCCCACAGGTGGCCCCCGCTGCGTCAATGGCGGGACTGCCAGCAACCAAGTTGAGGGTGAGTGTTGGGCCGCCGTTATCTCGCAATGTCGTGTCCAGGATATCCGTTAGCGCGGTCGGCTTGTTGCCGTCCGAGGTGGCAACAATGTCGCTGGGATCAGGCGTGAAGCCAGCGAGAGCCGCGGCCGTGGTCAGGCCCTTGTGGCCCAGCAGGGTGAAGGTAGCGGTAAAGGAGGAGCGAGAGGTGACGGAGACTTCTGCAGTAGTCGGCACAGTGTTCCCCGACACTAGGCTGCGGGACAGGGTCAGACTGGGGTCCGTGCTACGGTTAACTATGCCACCACCACCGTATGCCGCCGCGTTGCCCGACACCGTGCTGTTGGTCAGGGGCAGGCTGCCGGTATTAAAGATGCCGCCGCTACTGTTTATCCCTCCACTCAATGTCGTGTCTTGCAGGGTCAGGAACGTTTAAATACGCATGCAGAAGGGCAGGGATAGACGTGATGAGCCCTCACGTAATGAGGCATACGTTTGCCTCGCGCCTCGTCATAGCAGGAGTGGACCTGCGGACCGTGCAGGAACTGCTCGGCCACAAGTCCATCACGATGACCATGCGCTATACGCATCTTTCGCCGGACCATAAACGCAATGCTATTGCGGCCTTGGAGCAGCAGTTTTTAGAAAAAAGTCCCGCGAATTTTCACAACACCCCCCTCGAAGTCAGCCCCGTAATAATGAAAAAATCGTGAATCTTCGCTAATTTAAGGGAGAGAGACGCGGAGATATTCACTGAATCAGGAACTCCGTAAAATAGAGATTCTTTACTGGCTTCTTGAGTTTCTTCTTTTTCAGCACTTTATTGAGTAGTGTGATCAACTCTGTCCGTAACGCAGTTTTTCCTTCGGAAGTGAGGAGTTGATCCGACATCTTGCCGCTCAGCAGCACCAAAATAGCATCTCGCACTTGCGGCATCCGCTCTGTTAAAAGGGGCTCGCTTTCCGCCGCTTTCCGGAGTTCAAGTTTCATAGAAGTGCGTAAATAACGACGACTGCCCGCATCGGCCAAGTTGACGACAAACGGATCTATCATCGGTCCTTTGCTCTCTTCACCATGACCGCCGCCATGCCCCCCTCCAGAGGACGCCTCCTCTTCGTCTTCTTCCTCATCCTCGTCGTCTTCGTCGTCTTCGTCCTTATGCTTCTTCGATTCGTGAGCCTCTTCATCGTCGCGCCCACTCTCTTCGCTGGCGTGGACTTCGTCGTCCGCGTGTTTTCCTCCGCCATGCCCCTTTTTCTTCGCTTCGGCGACGCTCTTTTTCCCCATGAAAAGGAAATAGTACGCGCTCCCGCCGCCGAGTAAGAGCACAGCGACAATAATCAAGACCAATTTGTTTTTGAGTAGTGCCATAATCGTCCTTATTCCATTACGTAATCAACCCAAATGACATTCGTATATTCTACGATGTAACCAATCAGGTTTGTCCTTCTGGGCCCTTCGACAAGCTCAGGCGAAACTCCGTGAAGAATCTCAGGCCGAGACTCTTCGTGAAATTTCTCCTTTTACTGCATTCCGGGCAGGCTCTGAGCGAAGTCGAAAGGCTGAGGGTGACAGCGCGAGTACGCCAACCTTCTGTGGTTCGATTCAGCGGAGATTCCAGCAACGGATGTGCCAGCGGCGTGAGTTGTTGGTGATGAAAGACTTTAGGGCTGCGTGTTGGAGCATTTAGGAGTAGGGAGACTTCTCTTCGCGCAGAATTTCGTCAATCCTTTGACGGTATGTCGTGTTTCTGACAGTAGGCGCTGATCTTTGGGGGGAGGGCCCCGCTAGGGTAGGCAGAATCTTCCTACTGTGAAGACGCTGGGTTAGCTGAAGAGCGGCAATTTTTTCCGCCTTGGCACAGCCGTTGCGGAACTTCCCTCGCCAATGACTGAATCTTTCTTTTCCGGACAGGGGATGGTGTTGCTCCTTGTAGGCCTGATCGCAGGGGGCTACGTCATACAGAAATTCGTACTCCAATTCGGACAACGGTTCCGTGCGGCGGAGTACATCAAACCGCTTGGACTGTTGACGCTCACGCCGCAATGTTCAGTCGCTGTCGTCCGAGCCGGACGTGAAACCCTTGTACTCGGCTTGACCCCTCATGCGGTAACGCTGCTCACCAAAACGCCAGATGAGGGCGCTGTCGTGCAGGCAGAGGAGAACCAGGCGTCCGAGCAACCCAGCAGCGGACAGGTCGACGCCGTTCAGAGAGCGAACGACATTGGAGCAGCACTATGAATCCCACGCTGCTGTCTTCCCTCTCCCAGGCCACACAAGGAAATGGCGTCGCGTCAGTCCTTGAGATCGCTTTCCTACTGACCCTCCTTTCGGTCGGTCCCGCGATTATTATCACATTAACGTCGTTTACTCGTATCATCATCGTGCTCTCATTCTTGCGGCAAGCGATGGGCACGCAACAAGCGCCTTCAAATCAGATCATTATCGCACTTTCCTTGTTTCTGACGTTGTATGTGATGAAGCCAGTGTGGGAGCGCATTGAGGCCGCCGCCGTCACTCCTTATCTCCAACAGCAAATCAGTGCGCCAGCGGCGCTGACTGCGGCCTGGACGCCTTTGCAAGAATTTTTACTGCGACAAACGCGAAAAACGGATCTCGCCTTATTCTCTCAACTGCAAAAAGAGCGTGAACAAGCAAAGCCACACACGGAAACGCCGCCCGCCGCACCGCGCGTGACAACCGACGCGGCTGAGATTGCGCCGACGGCGTTGATTCCCGCTTACGTGATTTCTGAGCTGAAGACCGCCTTTCAGATCGCTTTTCTCATCTATGTACCCTTTATCGTGTTGGATCTGGTTGTGGCGTCGATCCTCATGTCTATGGGCATGATGTTTTTGCCCCCGGCGCTGGTTTCTTTACCTTTTAAATTGGTGCTGTTTGTTTTAGTCGATGGGTGGAGCCTTCTGATCGGCTCACTGATTCGGAGCTTTGCATGACGCCGGAGACCGTGATCGATATCATACGCAGCGCTGTCCAAGCCGGTGGGACGATCGTTGCGCCAGTGCTGCTCATCGGCCTTGCGACCGGCATAATCGTGAGCGTCTTTCAGGCGGCCACCCAGATTAATGATCAGACCTTGGTCATCGTGCCCAAGATTCTCGTGACGCTCCTGACCTTAATGGTGCTTGGGTCCTGGATGCTGCAAATGTATCTCGACTTTATGCGCACGCTTCTTCTCAATTTGCCTCAGTTCGTCAAGTGACAAGGAGAAAAGTGAACGAACTGCAAAAATTCTTGCTGGATCACTGGACAGAACTTGTCCCCTTTCTCCTCGTCCTGAGCCGGACGAGCGCAGTGGTGATCGGCGCGCCGTTTTGGGGAGGGTCCTCAACGCCGCAGATGGTGCGTGTGGTGATCGCTGTGGGCTTGAGTGTGGCGGTGTACCCATTTGCTCCTGCACAAACTGTTATCGGAACCGCAGCGCCTTCTTTAATGAGCTTGTTGATGGCGGTCGGCAGAGAGGCGCTGATTGGCCTTGCCATTGGCTTGGCGGCGCAGTTGCTCTTCGCGGGAATGGGCCTCGCCGGTCAGCTGGTCGAAATGGAAATGG
>CAZUFQ010000647.1:0-4601 GCA_964618735.1 uncultured Enterobacteriaceae bacterium | reverse complement strand
GAAAAGTATAGCCCAACCTGGTTCTTTTGTTTGTTCGCTGGGTGTGGGGGTTAAAGTCCGGGGTTTGGGCTCCCGGATTGTCTAACCCTTTCGGTTTAGCCGCAGAGTAGGTGTAGTTCAAGTAGCCATCCCAGCCGAAACCCTTCGGCGGCGATACGTCGTACGAAAGCTCCAGGCCGTGGACGCTTCCAAAGTCGAAGTTGACTGAGGAGAAGAGCCCGATTTGGCTTCCAGGAATGAGGAGCCCGGTGTCAATTTGGTCTCGCATTTGCTTGTAGTAGTATGCGATTCCAACGGTCTGGCCCGCTCCGACCTGGCGTTGAATGCTCACGTCATACTGATTGATGCGCTCGGGCTGGATTGGTTGGCCGATAATCGCCCCCTGTGCCAGAGGAGGCGTGTTCAGTAATCGGTTATACGACCACCGAAGGACTGTCAGTCGGTCCGGCGCGTAGGAGAAGTTGATCCGAGGGCAGAGATGCATGGTGTCCACGGGCGCGAAACCGAGATCTTGCTCCTGCCGATACCAGTCTAGGCGAAGGCCATAGTTGAACGTGAATTTTCGTGAGGGCTTCCAGGTGTCCTGAACGTACCCCGCGCGGTAAAACCCGGATCGTTGTACGCCGACGGTCGGCACAGCACTTGAGGTCGGAATGTAGACCGGGTTGCCGTTCACATCCAATATAGGATTGCCGTCTGGCCCATTCTGAACGCTTCCTGCCGGGACCAGGTTGGGTGCGAGCGTGGCAAGGGCGTCCAAGGCGAGGCGGCTTGCTGGTGCGATGCTGTATGTCTCTGATCCGCTCTGTTCATCATCCAGACCCCCGATCTTGAGTTCATGCTTTCCTCGTCGCATGGTAACGCTGCCGGTAACTTGGACATGATGGGAGTTCCTCTTGACGGTCGGGTTGAATTCGACCGAATTATCTACGGGCAGGTTCAGTTGATCGACTTGCGGATTGCCGTTATTCAAGTCTTGGCCGGAATGCAGCAAGACAACTGAAAGTTGAGAGTTGTCCTTTGCGCTTAGCTGCCGTCGCCAGGACAGGGTTGCAAACTCGCTGACCTCTCGCTGGTCGATGTCCATCCCAGCGGCCTGCTGTGAGGGAAGTATCATCGGTGCCGCTCCCAGAGCCCCGGCATTATCTGCAGTAACGTCCGGACGCACTCCGTTGGCATTTCGAAGACCGAGAAATCCGAAGCCCTGACCAACACTCGCGAATGTAGCTGGAAGGCCAGTTCTGTTGTTAAGCTGAAGGGTGCCTGGTGCCTGGCTGAGTGTAAGCGTCAGAGTATCCTTCCTTCCCGGCGTGAAACGGAACTTGCTGAAGTAGTTCTGGTCGGAGCCGGCGTTATGGGCGGTCTGGTCGTCGGGCTGTTGCGGCTCTAGAGCGTTGAGTGTTCGCGTCCCGCTGAAGTCGATGACATAGCTTCCGCTCGAACCCAACGGACCGACAGACGTGAAATCGCCGTTTGTTGTTGAGTAGTTGCCTCCCTGCAGGCTCAAGTCATTCCGCCGCCTCTTCGCGGAGGGAATAGTTGTAATGTCCAAGACGGCAGCGGTTTGGCCACCATATTCGGGAGCGAAGCCGCCCAATAGCATTGACAAGCTCTCTATTGTGGACGGCACCACCACCGAGCCCTGCCTTCCCGCAAGAGTGTCCGGCAGGGGTACCCCGTCCACCACGTAGGTGATGTCGGCATGTTCACCTCGGATGTGCTGTTGCCCGGCTGAATCTGATGCGACGCTGGGCTTCCCTTGGGTCAGCGAGCGAGTATCACCGCCGGTCTTGTTGGTGAACGTGTTGATCTGGCGCTGATCTATGTGAGTTGCAGCGGCGGTATCGCTTGGATGGAGCTGTATTCGCGATGCGGAGACCCGAATGTAGATGTCCTTCACTGGTGGTGAAGTCTGGCTCTGAATGGTGACCGATTCACCGGCAGGGATCGTGATGACAGTTGGACTTTCCAGACTGGCTATTCTCACGGATCGCCACTTGGCAACATCAAATGTGTCCGTCGAGCCAGAGACACCGTATGTTAGAGGGAGCACTACAGGCTTGTGACGGCCGTCTTCAAGAAGGACGCTTCCCGATTTGAGCGGCGTGCGAGTTAGCGGGTCAATGACCAAGAACCGGACGCGCCCCCAACCTTTCGCTTCCGCGTTGCCACAACACAACGTAATGCCGGCGGCCAGCGCCAGCAGGACTATAGGTTTGATTGTCTTCATCAGCTCACCTGGAACTCAATGTGCAAGCGCACAATGCTTTCTACAGGCTGCCCATCACGCGTAGCCGGTTTGAACTTCCACTTTCGTGCCGTTTCAAGCGCAATCCGGTCGAGCTCATCGATGCCTGTGGATTGCGCAACCTTAATGGAAGTCGGGCTTCCATCCGCGTTCACTGTGAACTCGGCTATGAAGGTTTTGTCCAGGTCCACACCTCTCAGGTCGTCGGGGATGACCGGCTGCGGTGAAAAGGTCGCCGCAACTTCCGTGTAGACAGGCGTTTTAGGCACAGCGGGCTGCTCATGCTTAGGCTCGGGTCGGGGTGTTTCCGCTGGTTTAGGAGCGGTTGCAGGGGCAGGCGCAGGCTTGGCTGTTTCCGGTGCCTTCGGTGCAGGTGCTGGAGCAGCCGAGTTGTTGACAGTAGGAGCGGCAGGCTTGGCAGCGGTCGGAACCTCGCCGACCTTACCGGTTCCGTTTGCAGCAACCTCTGGTTCGGCACCTCCTGCTCCAGGACCCCCAGCGCTTGCAACTACTTTGGGAATGTTCATCGGAGCTTGGCGCGCAACTTGACGGTTGTGTTGGGTTGGTCCGGCCGCCTTATGAGCGGCGGGCGCAACTCGCTTTGCTTCCTTCTTTGGCTGTCTCGCCTCCTGCTTCGCCTCTCTAGGCGGCGGTGGAAGCGTCACCAACCGTGCGTCCAGAAAGTGTTGTTCTATCTTCTTGAACGCTCCGTAATGCGCCAGGATCGGCAACGCCAAAACGTGTACAAGCATTGAGATCCCGAATATGCGCCAGAGAAGCGTGTTCTTCGCTCGTCTTCGTCTCATGGTCTTGCTCCCTTATTTCCGCTCGGTAGCGATGGCAAAGTGCGACACGCCGGCCTTGCGAGCCTCATCCATTGCAGCAACTACAAGGCCATGCTCGACATGCGTGTCGGCATTGATGATCACGAGGTTGTTCGGGCCAACGTTTAGGGCTTTGAGGCCGGTCTCCAACTCTGAGAACGTGACCAGCTTGGTGTTTAGGAAGACCCGATTGTCCCGCATGATCGTGATGGTGATGTTCTGGCTTGAATGCTCGTTGGCGGTGGAAGCCTTGGGCAGGTTGACTGGCAAACCTGCCTGAACGACCATGGCCAGAGACGCGACCATGAAGAAGAAGAGAAGGAACATCATGACGTCGATCATTGGGATCACGATGATCTCCGCTTCCTCGATTGGTTTGCGGCGTCCAATCTTGACGCGCTTACGCATTTCCATTGCCATCGCCGTTACTCCACTCGCCCAGTAAGCACGTTGACGAGCTCAGCGCCGTAGAACTCCATGTCCTCGTACACCTTGCGGGCGACGTTGGAGAAGTAGTTGTAGGCGATGAAACCCAGCACCGCGAGGGTGATTCCCGTGGCAGTTGAGATGAGCGCTTCGGCAATTCCACCGAGGATCTGTGTGGGGTTTGACAGTCCGACTTGGGAGGCTGCGCGGAACGAAGTGATCATTCCGGCAATCGTTCCGAGGAGTCCGAGCAGCGGAGCGATGTTTACGATGGTCTTTATGGTGGGCAGATTCGCCTCAAGAGTTGGCTGCTCGTTGGAGGCTTCTTGCTCCATCGCCATCTCAATGGCGTCCGGCGAGCGTCGCGCGTTCTTGAGGCCGCGCGCGAACATTCTGCCGAGCGGACCGCCGCACTTTTGGGAGGCTTTGATCGCCTTCTCGATGCCATCATCGTCACCGCCGTTGATCGCCTTCTTGACCTCGTCGAGAAGCGCATCTCCATCCGCTGATGCCCGGCGCATGGTGAGGGCACGCTCGATTGCCAGCGCGATGAGTACGACAGAGCAAAGCATGAGCGGGTACATCATGAACCCGCCGCCCTTTATGAATTGCAATACTGTTGACATAGCTTGGTAGCTCCTTATGAATGGGTAAGAAGTGCGCGCGTGCCGACCGCCGGACGAGTTCCGGGGGCCGTGGACGTAGCACGAGATATCCCGACATTCGCCTGCCTCGACGAATGAAAAAGACAAGTCGAGCCTAGAGGCGACATGACGCGGTTGTCCGCAACCTAACTCGCGAAGACGTGCGTTAGGGCGGACTTATGAAATCAAAAGATTGTTGGCTACGCGACGGGTGGCGCGCGAGAGGATGAGAACAATACGGGGGTACTGTGCAGAGTTTCGGTGCAGGGTGCAGCGGGGGTTGGCGACGCAATAAAGGGCGTCACAGTTTGAAGCGCCAACGCTTGTGAGACGCAGGCTGCCTGCCACTTGCAGGCGACGCATTCGGCGGAGTGCTTGGTTGGCGAACTCGTATGTTTCGCCATACACGCTTGATCCGCGTTGGTTGCCGAACTTGCCGCAGAGAAGATCGGAAAGCTT
>CAZUFQ010000646.1:0-4605 GCA_964618735.1 uncultured Enterobacteriaceae bacterium | reverse complement strand
GTGGTGAAGGTGAACGCATCGTAGGAGCCGGTCAGGTCTATCTCTTCTGGACCCACACCGGCGTTGGGCCAGAGGATGTCCTTGGCGTAGTAGCCGGCGACCGTTGAGATCGGTCCCTGCTGATAGTGCATGTCGATGCGCGGCTTACAGCAGCGTCCCACTACGGAGCGGATCTGCACCAGCGGCTGTTTCAGATCCTTGGCGCGCTCGGCTCGGGTCACGATGACACACGTTGCATTATCCGTCTCCACGCAGCAGTCGAGCAGATGCAGGGGGATGCAGATGATGCGCGAATTGAGCACATCTTCGACCGTGTAGCGAGTTTTGTAGAAAGCCTTCGGGTTATTCGAGGCGTGCTTGCTGTGCGTCATCTTGACATGTGCAACCTGTTTTGAGGTCGTGCCGTAATCGTGCATATGACGCAGGAAGGTCGGCGCAAACATCTGGCCCGCGCTTTGCCAGCCATACGCCCGCGCGTGAACCTGATCACCATTGATCGGCGCAGCAGCACGCGCACCGGTGCCGCCAATCCGCACCTGTGTGTACCCGTTCATGGAGCGGAAGATGGCCACCGTTTTACACATGCCAGCCTCGATGACTCCCATGGCGATGCCAATGAGCGCCTCGGTGCTGGAGCCCCCGCCATGCACGTCCATGTAGAAGTTCAGTCGAATCCCCAGATCACCGGCCACAAATGGCGACATTGTCGAATCGTTTCCCGAATACGACAGCATGCCGTCGATGTCCGCCGCTTCGAGACCTGCATCATCAAGCGCGTTATTGATCGCCCAGGTCGCAAGATTGCGAGTGGATTCTTGGGACCCGCGCCGGTAGGTTGTTTCCCCCACCCCTACGATTGCGTATTTATTCCGCAAGTACTTCGGAGTGGTGACGTCTATGTCACTTTGAGTCATTATTCCCTCCTAAGCATGTTGCTTCTGCTCCACGACGTTTCCACATGCGTTATACTCCACGTGAATATTGGTCAATGACGCAGTTCAGGCTAATCTCCAAGAGTCGGATAAACTGCCTTGAGGAAACCTAAGCTGAGGTCATACGTACGGCTTGAGCACAAGCTTTCTGAGTTCTGCAACAATACTTGGCAGTGAGATCTATCTCAATAAAAATGACTATAGTCCCTATCTTTCTTTCTTGAATTTTGCTTTTATTAACTTTTTGAACGTTTGGCCATGAGAAAAGGGACAAGAAAGGGAACAGGACGAGAAAACTGATTGTGAGCATAGTCAACAAGAGTTTTATATGAAGGAAGCCATTGCCTCATGATGCTGGTGCTCCTTTGGCTTCGTCGTTATCCTTTGGTCTACAGTGCTCTTAGGTAGAAATGAGCACGACACTTTTGACAGACGCAAACAGGGAGGTCGACATGCCGACCGTAATGATTATTGGGGCGAGTCGGGGCATCGGACTGGAGTTGGCAAGGCAATATGCCTCGGCTGGATGGCGGGTGCATGCTACTACCCGCACGCCAGCGCAGCCGGGCGTGCTCGGTTCTCTCAGTGGGGACCTCGTAATCCATTCCCTCGATGTCCGTTACCCCCCGCAGATCGAGACGCTTGCACAGGCTGTAGCGGCCGAGGGAATTGATGTGTTAATCCACAACGCCGGCGTTGCCGGACGAGGCATGGATCCGGAGGAGGTGAGGCGCATTAATACAGAAGCGCCCATTCGTGTCGCACAAGCGCTGCTACCGGCCGTTATACGGAGCCATGAGAAGAAGCTCGTGCTGATGACGAGTCAGCTCGGAGCGCGCCGGGGAAGCACCAGGGGCCTAGGCCTCTATGGTGACTCAAAGGCGGCGCTGAACGATGCGTTTCGCGCCCATGCTCCCGCGTGGGGCCGAGCGGGGCTTATTGCTATCGTTATGCATCCGGGATGGGTGCGCACCGACATGGGCGGAGCTGGAGCGCCCTTGTCGGTCGAAAAGAGCGTCTTAGGCATGCGGCAGGTCATTGCCCGCTTAACGCCTGCGGACCACGGCCGTTTCTGGACCTGGGACGGGCACGAGCACCCATGGTAAAGGTTCTTAGTGAACGGCGCAATGCGGACTACCCCAGAGGAGCTACCGAATATTGCGCTGGCGAGAGCGGAGAAGGTTCGTAGAGTTTCGAGCAATCCTCGTTCCTTACCTGTCCGCTCCCGTGCTGTTCTCTCTTGCTGGATTCACATCACCCTTGTTCAGTACGGTTCCGGATGTAGTTCGGCTTGCGTTTCTCACGAAGCGCTTTCAACGCCTCTTTATGATCCTGCGTTGTAAGCGTGAGCGCTTCGTAGGCCAGGCCGGCGTCCATGATCAAGTTGGCCTGCTGTTTCAGCCATTTGTTCACCGACAGCTTGCTCCACCGGATCGCCCACGTCGGCCCATCGGCCAGCCGCTGTGCGAGTTCGCGGGCCTTGGGCAATACCTCCTCTGTGGGCAGGGCGTAGTTAACAAGGCCAATGCGAGCCGCATCAGCGCCCGTTATAGAATCTCCAAGCATCAGAAATTCTTTGGCCCGATTGGGGCCGATCAGCAGCGGCCAGATCACAGCCCCGCCGTCCCCAGCGACGGCCGCTAAGGCGACATGAGTGTCAGCCAGCCGCGCGGTTTGCGCCGCCACCGTCACATCGCAGAGTAAAGCGACGTTGGCCGCGAACCCGAGCGCATCGCCGTTGATGGCCGCAACGATCGGTTGTTCGACATCGAGCAGGTTCTCAATCACTCGCCGGCCATCGGCCATGACAATCCGTCGCCCGCCGCGGCCCTTATCTTTGGTAGGCTTGTCACGGCTAGTGATGTCGCCGCCAACGGAAAACGCTTTTCCTGCACCCGTCAATAAGATCGCATTGACGTCACGATCCTGCGCCAGGTCCAGCCAGATTTGCTCGAACTCGTGGTGGAGTGCGGCGTGAACAGCATTAAGCTGTTCGGGTCGGTTGATGGTTACCGTGGCCACCCGCTCGGCGACCTCGATCTTTAAATACTCGTACGCACTGTAGTCCATCATGGGTTCAAATCCTCCTTTTGCTCTACGTACTACCACTCGCCGCATGGGCGTGGCAAGTTCTACGTTCCGCCCTGTTACGCAGCGGTCCCCATAGTGTCCGCGTCCTTCATTACATCGCGCAGACTCGCATTCTTTCCATCATGACCCCTCCTTGTCGAAAGTGAAACGACTTTACGGGGAAAGCTGCCCTTTGATCGTCTCCGCTTTCGCACTGGCTTCATGCTCAAGCACCCAGGCTTGTTGCAAATACTGCGCAGCAAACCCCTCTACTCCCAGCCGGTCGTACTGCTCCACATGCGTCAGTTCATGCGCCCACAACACCGGGTCAGCAGCATGTTGCTCATCCCGGAAGATGATAACGTCGATGAGCGTCACGGCATTCGCGCCCGACCCCAAGAGCACGCTATACAACGTGGCTTGTGTTGTCGCGTCTTGCCAGGCTGTGGAATACCGTACTTTCTGCAGGATAGCGCGCGAAAAGAAAGGAGCCAGCGCCTTGCGGATCGCCTTCGGGACCATATGTCCGCGAGGATAGGCGTGGTCTCGACCCTGGCGAATCGCGGAGGTAAGCGAGGGACCTAACAGCGTCGCCAGCGTCTGTAACCAGTTGACCTCAGGCAGCGGAGCCGCAGGCGCTTCAGTGCTCTCAGGATGATTCTGTGCGAATGGCTCCGAGAGTGGCGCCGCGGCAAGCAGCAAGCTCAGGATTCCCGTGCGCATCCAGTAGAACGTCGGAGAGTTTCTTCGCATAGTTTCGTATCACACCAATCGCGCAGGGCAGGCAAAAGCCAAGGCTTGGTTGCAGTCTCGCCCACACCACTGACAGGCAAGTTTATTCTCACTACCTGTGGCGGCATTTGCAATACGGGGGCAGTGAAGTGTAGAGGGTGACCCGTCTCTAGCAGACGCAAAAGAGCGCCGGGGGGGCGCCTGACAATTTCTTGTGTAACGAGTAGTTTTACCGGCACCGCTTGACTCGTGAGATCATCACCCTCTGTGTTCGTTGAGAGGTATTCTATAGGCTGAGGGGCTGAGACCTAGTGGAGATGAAGGCGGAGCTGTATAAAACTTGTAGCAAACTGGACCCCAACAGTTGCACTGGGAATGCTAACGGGGGAGATTTCTATCTTACGGAGGGCCTTTCATGTTGAGTGTGCGTCTCATAGTTGTCCTGGTCGGGGTGCTCATGGGTTCAAATCTATTGAACCCTTCGCTGGCTGAAGTCACAACTTCCACCGAGCAACTGCAGCACGGAGAATATCTAGTCATGCGTGTTGCAATGTGCGTGCAATGCCATAGCCCCCGCGACTCGCAGGGCCGCTTACTAGAAACCCGCCTGCTGCAGGGGGCGCCTATGCCAGTCGAGGCTCCTTTCCCGTCTGTGCCCTGGGCTTTTCAGGCCCCGACCATTGCCGGGCTGCCAGGGTGGAGCGCAGAAGACGCGATAACGTTCCTGCAAACGGGGAAACGTGCAGACGGCTCATCTCCCCGCGCCCCGATGCCTCCTTTTCGCATGACGAAAGAGGACGCGACCGCGGTCGTCGCCTAACTTCAGTCTCTTCCGTTTAAAACCCCCTAAGACCGCGCCGGTGCGCTATCC
>CAZUFQ010000645.1:0-4608 GCA_964618735.1 uncultured Enterobacteriaceae bacterium | reverse complement strand
GAGCGGCTTGCCGCTCGTATCGCTGCCGATTTGGTCGCGTGCGTCGTTGCCATGATGAATCCCTCCGCTTTTGGTAGAATCCTCAGGACAGAGGGATTTGTCAACCTGGTTACTGCTGTGTGTAGGGTGCGCTTGCGCACCAAAACTTTTATGAAAAGCTCTGAGCTTTGTGGTGGGGGATCTTACATGACAGCCAGCCGGACCGGTCCTTTCAGTGAACAACAAATCGCCCGAGCCTTCTCGCGAGTGGCGACTGGGGCGGCGCTCCAGGTGCAAGAGGTGTTGGCCGGGAACATCAATACCATCCTCAAGATTGAGAGCGCCGGTCAACACTATGGTTTGCGCGTGCGCACGCAAGAATCGGTCTACCGCTACGAACCCGATCTGATCAAAGAAGTCTTCGTGCTGCAACTCTTGCAAACCGCCGGTGATGGACGCAACGATGCGCTAATGGCTGCTGCTTTCAAGCAGCTGTTTGCTGCTCAATATGGAACCGTGACGCAGCGTATTCACCCGGCCCCCAATCTGCACTATTTTGATTGGTCTCGGCAGTTGCTGCCGCATCCCTACTGTATCTATGAGTGGGTAGACGGCGAACCGTTGTGGAACTTGCCCGAACCGCGACTCTACGCCTTGGCAGGCGCAGCGCTGGCGCAGATTCATCAAGTGCAGTTCTCGGCGTTCTATGCGGATTTTCTGTCTATCGGCGAACGCCCCGTCAGTTGGGCTGAGCGGTTTCGGGCTGCAGTCAGCAAAGAGATCGCGGGGGCCCAACCACGTTTAGATGACTACCTCGTCAAGCAGTTAGCAAAGCTGCCAATTCCGGGAACATTGGCGTGCACGCCGCGCCTCGTGCACAACGATTTTGCACCGGGGAATATCCTTGTTGATCAAGGGCGTATCGCGGCAGTCATCGACTGGGACAACGCTGTCGTTGAAGCGCCTCATCTTGATTTCGTGAAGATGAAATACTGGACCACAAAAAATGGAGAAGGCGAGCTTGTCCATGAGTCCGGGCTGTTGACCGCGTTTGTCGAGGGTTATGGAGCTGCGGGACAGGACATTGTTAACTCGTCATTGTTCGCTTTATACGAAACGTTGTGGTTACTGCGGGTGTTCAATTTTGAAAAATCCAAAGAAGGGCAGGGGTTGCTGCGCGCCCCAGGGTATCCGGCGGCGGTGGTGTATGTGCACTATTTGACGGAGGTGTTGGAGAGGATAGCGTAATTTTCTCCCGTGGGCATGAATACCCGCGTTCTTGTTCGGCATGGGTCTCCCGACCCCGCCGAAAACGTTGACCATAGGTCTCCCGCGTGGCTTGTGGCGCGGTCAGGAGACCGGCCACAGCGTGAGATGGATCTTCGTAGGGGCGCAGCATGCTGCGCCCCTACCTGCAATTGTTTCTATTCCCCAAGAAGAATCGCTCCTGTACTCGACAGCTCCTGAATATCACCTTCTGTGTAGCCAATCTCACGCAGAATCTCTACGGTGTGCTCGCCATACAGCGGCGAGCGGCGGGCTAACTGCGCTGGAGTTTCACTTAATTTAACCGCAGGACCTAGCACTTTGATGCGACCGCCCACAGGATGGTCCATCTCTTGCGCTAGCTCGCGCGCTTGTACGTGTGGATCGGCAAAGACCTCAGCATAATTATAAATAGGTCCGCACGGCACTCCCGCTTCTTCCAATAGCGCGAGCCAATGGGTGCGCGGTTGTGTGGAGGTAACGACCTCAATATCTCGCGCCAGTTGTTGCTGATGTTGCACTCGATTGGAGTTCTCTTTGTACTCAGGGCGGTCGATCAGTTCCGATAGACCGACCGTGCGAGCAAAGCGTTCCCAGGTGCGTTGATTGGCCGCGCCCAGGGTAATATAGCCGTCTGCGCAGCGAATGGCTTGATACGGCGCCGACATGCGATGGGCGGAGCCCACGGGCTTGGGAATCTCTCCGGTGGAAAAATACTCGGTTGACTCCCAGATAGAAAGCGCGACTCCGGCCTCAAACAGCGAAGTGTCGATGAATTGCCCTTCTCCAGTTTGCAGACGGTGAATATACGCCGCCAAGATCGCTTGCAAAGCGAGGAGTCCCGCGCTTAAGTCGGTCACCGGTATGCCGCATTTCACCGGAGGTCTGTCCACTTCGCCAGTGATCGACATGATGCCGGACATGCCTTGGGCGACAAGATCAAATCCTCCGCGTTGCGCGTAGGGCCCTGTCGAGCCAAAGCCAGAGATTGAGGCATAAATCAGGCGTGGATTGATCTCGTGCAGTTGATCGTAGCCCAGACCAAACGCCTTCATTACGCCAGGTCGATAGTTTTCCACCAGGATGTCGGTGCGTGCCGCCAGGGTGCGCACGACCTCTTGTGCGCGCGGATCTTTGAGATTGAGGATCATCCCTCGTTTATTGCGATTCATGGCCCAAAAGCATACGCTTTCTTTGCCAAAATTTTTGCCCATCCGCCGAGTGGCGTCCCCTTCTGGCGGTTCTATTTTGATGACATCTGCCCCTTGATCGCCGAGTAACATGGCGCAAAAGGGGCCTGCCATCACTTGGGTCAGATCGAGAACGCGGACGCCTTTGAGTGCTTGTTTCATAGATGTTCTCTCAGATAGTAATTTTAGCAAATGTGTCTATACCGACGCTACCTGCGGCAGCTTTTCCACACGCGCCGGCGGCAAGTGAGCGTACAAATCTGCGATCAAGTCGGCCTTGAGCAATTGGCAAGCAGGATCATTCCACAAGTTTCGCTGTTGATGTGGATCGTCGGCATGATTATACAATTCTCCCTCCGCGCCATCGTACAGTGAACTCTTTTCATACACCGTGCAGGTAAATCCGTCACGATAGATCGTGCGCAGGTGCAGACTCACGCCGTTGAGTTCACTGTCCCACTCGGTGAGGACCCGCTCTCGCCGTTGTCGCTCGGCCTCTTGTTGGTTGGACGGAAGCGGTTGCCCTTGCATCCACTCAGGCGTGGGCAGCCCCGCGATTTGACAGAAGGTGGGAGCAAAATCAACCTGACCGACAGGCGCATTGACCACCACCGGCGTTGCCTCGGCGGATGAGGCCGGGCGCCAGATCAGCGGCAGACGCATGAGCGCATCCACATGATACGGACCTTTAAACAATAATCCAAAGTCGCCCTGTAACTCTCCGTGATCCGTAGAGAAGAGCACGTCGGTGTCATTCATCCAACCGCGTTGGTTGATATAAGCGAGCACGCGCCCGCAGGCTTCGTCGATGAGTTCGTTTTCAACATGAGTAAGCGCGTTAATTTCTCGCACCTGATCAAGCGTCATATTGGCTGGTATAAAATCTGGCGGCGCTTCATAGTTAGTGACGCGGCTGCCATCGTACCATTGCAGCCAGTGGCGGGGTTTCTGCTGCAGCACTTTGGTTGCGCGTGTACGGCCAGGATAGCCCGGAGGCGGAGGGATGGCGCGCCCGTTATAGCGGCCGATTTCTGATTGAGGAGGGTCCCACGGATGATGAGGATCGGGAAAACTCATCCACACAAACCAATTGTCTGTGTCTGATAGTGAGGAAAGCCAAGCGAGGGTGCGCTCTGCCACCCAGTCGGTGTGATACCACTCACGAGCGATGGGGTTCCGTTGGACCTGGCAGGCGCCGGTATCGCCGCCACCGAGAGAGTTGAGTTGGAACTGTGTGTTGAGGACGGGATAAAAATACTCCAGTGCTTCGGGGTGATTTTCGATGAGCCAGCGCGAATAGTGCACCAGTCCACGACCGGTGTGTGTCGCCAACTCCAAGTGCTCAAAACCGCGATGCGGTCCATATTCGCCCAGACCCGCCATGCGGTTCTCGTAGAACTTCAGCTGGAAATCCATAAAGGGTTCGAAATGCGCCTTGCCGATCAACGCCGTGCGATAGTTTGCTTTTTCGTGTAAATACTGGGCGACGCTCGGGGCATCGACTGGCAATGGGACGCCATTCATCCAGACGCCATGGGTACGCACATATTGCCCGGTGAGCATGGTCGCACGCGCCGGCATGCACACGACATTCTGATTATGGGCTCGCGTGTAGCGAATGCCTGTGGTTGCTAATCCATCAAGCGCGGGGGTACGGGCGACGGTCCCGCCATTACAGCCAAGCGCGTCGTACCGCATTTGATCCGTGGTGATGAACAAAATTTTACGGCCCATCTCTGTTCTCCTAGCTCACCTTGTGGTCTGTGATCTTCCTCTGATACGCATAGACGATCAAGAGGAGCGTGGAACGAGGCGGCCTGCGAAGGGGTCAGACTGGACCGAGGTCTCCCTCGATTGACCAGATGTGAGATTCACAGGTAATACATAGGATAATACATTGAAACAAGAGCGGCATATGAGTACACGGACAGTTCGTCTTGATGAGGAAACGGAGCAGGTTTTAGACCAGATTATGCAGATGACAGGGATGTCTATTTCCGCCGCCTTTAAGAAAGGCTTGTTGGCTTTACGGCAAGAAGTCGTCTCCGAGGTTCAACGCACCCCTTACGACATTTATAAGAAACTCGACCTCGGTCCTGGTGGGTATGCAATTTCTCCCTCAACGCAGGTTCCTCCCGGAGTGCAAGCCCCCAACAAGCAGAAGCCCCAGCGA
>CAZUFQ010000644.1:0-4609 GCA_964618735.1 uncultured Enterobacteriaceae bacterium | reverse complement strand
GCCCGTGGGTGGGTCCGATGAATCGGACCCCTACAGCGGTATTCCCCAAGAGGTAGACTGAAACTGCACTAGGCTCCGCCTGGGAACGCCAGCCTTTTCGTCAGTATTGTTGACCGGTTCTTCTATTTAACGTCGCGCCACTGCCGCCCGTCCTGTTTGAGTAAGTCGTCGGCTTCTTTGGGACCCCATGTCCCGGCGGCGTAGTTAGGAAACCCGCGCGGCGGAAGCGCTTTCCAGACGTCGAGCAGCGGTTCTACAGTGCTCCACCCCGCTTCGACCATGTCAGCGCGTTGAAATAGCGTCTGATCCCCAATCATACAATCATAGAGTAGCCGCTCATAGCCTGTGCTTGGCGTGCTGCCAAAGTAGTCGGCATAGCGAAAATCCATCTCGACCGGGCCTAGGCGCATGATTGGCCCCGGCACTTTGGCGCTAAAGCGCAGAGCAATGCCCTCATCTGGCTGGATGCGGATGATCAGCCAGTTGGACGCGAGCGATTCGACCGGCGTATCGCGAAACAGCAACATTGGGGCGCGTTTAAAGCGTAGCGCAATCTCCGTCGCGCGCGCGGGGAGATACTTACCGGTCCGGAGATAAAACGGCACATCCGCCCAGCGCCAATTGTCAACCCACAACTTCATGGCCACAAAGGTCTCAGTTGTAGAAGCCGGAGCGACGTTCGACTCAGCCCGATATGCAGAGGCGCGCCCGCCATTGATTATCCCGTCCCCATACTGTCCGCGCACCGTGCAGTTGAGCACCTCTTCCGGCTGGAAGAGCGGGATCGCATGCAGGACTTTCACTTGCTCATCCCGCACCGCATCCGCCGCAAACGACACTGGCGGTTCCATCGCGGTGAGCGACAAGAGTTGCATCAGGTGGTTGGGCACCATATCGCGCAAAGCGCCGACATGGTCGTAATAGCCGCCGCGTTCTTCCACCCCGACATGCTCAGCCACCGTGATCTGCACATGGTCGATATAGCGGCGGTTCCACACCGGCTCTAAAATGCCGTTGGCGAAGCGAAACACAAGGATATTCTGCACCGTCTCTTTGCCAAGGTAGTGATCGATGCGGTAGATTTGCTTCTCCTGGAGGACTGTGAGCAGGTCACGGTTCAACTGGCGAGCGGACTCCAGATCATGACCGAACGGCTTTTCGATAATCACCCGTCGCCACTGTCCTTCGTTCTCTTGTGTCAACTCCGCCGCGCTGAGTTGTTGCACGATGGTTGAGAAAAACTCCGGCGCCGTCGCGAGATAAAAGAAATAATTCTTTTGCACGTGGTGCTTCTGACTAATTTCGTCGAGAAGATGCCGCAATTGTTCATACGTTGTCGGTTCTTGGAGGTTGCCGGACAGATAGTACAAGCGCTCGGTCAACCAGCGCCACAACTCTGGATCAATAGGCTCTCCGGCGAATTCCTTTACTTCTTGCGCCAGCTTCTCACGAAAAGCCTCGTGTGTTAAACCGCGCCGCGCAATCCCTACCACTGCAAACTCTCGCGCCAGGAACCGGTCTCTCGCCAAGTTGTAGAGGGCCGGGATCAGCTTCCGCTTCGTAAGGTCCCCCGAACCGCCGAAAATCACCATGATACAAGGATCGCCTGGTCGCATCGGTTGTGTCTCCGTTGGGTTCACTGTGGTTATTGTGCTCATCACCCACTCTCCTTTTGCGTTCAGCTCTTCCTGCCGCACAGCTCCGCTAGTTCATAATTGAGCAAATCACCGATCCGCTCGATGCTGATGTCTGCCGGCGGATAACTCGTCAAAACCTCTGGATCAAGCGCATAGTGCCCCTGACGGGGGAAGATTGTCGTCACTCGGGAACCCCAAATCTGCTTGACCGCCGTCAGGATGCGCAGCTTGTCGTCCACCAGCACATAGTGTGTGGCTGGATACCGACGCTCGACATCGTCTAGCTCTTGTTCTTTGTGAATGTAAATCAGCACGTTTTTCTCAACTGCGTCAAACAACCCTGACTGCTCCACTTTGCGCGGCTGAAAGACGACATCCCCGTCGGAGAGAATGACCGGCGGTCCCCATTGTTTTACAAAGTCAATAACGTCAAGCGAATTGGGAAACAAGCGAGTAGCGAATGGATAATTCACCAGGAAGCTGGAGACGGTCAACAGATGCGGGTCGCGCGGATATTCAATGCGATAGCGTTGTAACGCGCCAAGGTAGTCAGCGTACCCGAGTTCTTCTCGCAATTGCTCGAAGATCGCCCAGTACCGTTGTTCTCGCTCGGGACCAACCTCACGCGCCAGATGCCGCTTAAGATCGGCGGCGACCCGATCATTGTCGAGCAGCGTGTTATCCACATCGAATAAAAACACTATATCGTGCATGGCCATCTCCACAGTTTCCTTCTCCGAAGCGCCTCGGTTGTTCCCTTCAGTTTTCTTGTAAGAGATGCGCGGCGGCCTGATCTATGAGCCACAGTAACCGGCCATGACTGGGCTGGATTAATTGGGCGGGCAATTGGCTCGGTTCGTATCGTCCTCTCAGCACTGCTTTTAAAGGCAGGGACTTCTCCTCGCCGCTGACGAGAAAAATGATAAGAGCGGCGTTGTTGAGCACGGGCGCTGTCATGGTGATGCGATCGGTGTCGAATTTGCCTACCCAATTGGCGACGACGAGCCTCTGGCGCTCCTGGAGGGCCTGCGTGCCGGGGAACAACGACGCCGTATGCGCTTCGGGACCTAAGCCCAAAAATACAAGGTCAAAACGAGGGAGTTGTCCGACAGGCAATTGAAAAAATGTCCGCAAGTCTTGTTCATACCCCCGCGCCGCCTGCTCAGCATCGGCATACTCACTTTTGATCCGGTGGACATTCGCCGCCGGGATAGAAACCTTTGACAACATGGCCTCCTGCGCCATGCGGTAGTTACTATCGGGGTGATCGGGGGGAACATGGCGCTCGTCACCCCAAAAAAAGTATGTCTTCTCCCACGGTACTCGCGCCCGCCAGGACGCATCGTCCGCGAGCAGCGCATACAAACTCTTTGGCGTAGAGCCGCCGGACAAGACGATCGTAAATACCCCTTTCTCTCGTACTGCGGCTTCTGCGCTGGACACGACTTCTGCGGCCGCAGCGCGGCAGAGTGCGTCGGCGTTCGGTGCGACCTGGATGTTGGATTGCACTGGGTCCCTCCATCAGCCTTATAGCTGGCCCACACTGCTGGACAAGCCAGCAGTGGCACAAGAACTCAAGACCTAATTGTCAAATCTATCTTTACTGTGGGCGGTCTACTCCTCATCCGCCGCTCGGACGCTCGACATGGCCCCCGAACTCGAAGCGCATCGCCGAAAGGATTTTCTCAGCAAAATCATCTGCGCCGCGTGAACTGAAGCGCTGATACAACGCCGCACTGAGCACGGGCGCCGGGCACCCTTCCTCAATCGCCGCAGTAATGGTCCAGCGCCCCTCTCCCGAATCCGCTACACGTCCGGAAAAGTTTGCGAGGTCTGCACTCTTACTCAGAGCAAGAGCAGTCAGATCGAGCAGCCACGAAGCCACCACGCTGCCGCGCCGCCACACTTCCGCAATATCCGCCATATTAAAATCGTATTGATAATGTTCCGGATTACGCAACGGCGCCGTTTCGGCGTCCGCGATTCTGCCCTGCTTTCCCACGTTGGCGTGGTGCAAAATGTTGAACCCTTCCGCGTACGCCGCCATCAAGCCGTACTCGATGCCGTTGTGCACCATCTTGACGAAATGTCCGGCCCCGGCAGGTCCACAATGCAGATAACCTTCTTCCGCCGTCCCGCTCGCCTTTTCTTTCCCAGGCGTGCGCGCAATCTGCGTCCGCCCCGGGGCCAACGTCTTGAAAATCGGGTCCAGATGCTGCACGGCCTGCTCCGGCCCGCCAATCATGAGGCAGTAGCCGCGCTCCAGGCCCCAAATGCCGCCGCTAGTCCCAACGTCAAGATAATGAATGCCCTTCGCGTTGAGTTCCTCGGCTCGGCGGATGTCGTCAATGTAGTAAGAGTTCCCGCCGTCAATTACGATATCATCCCGCTGCAACCGAGCGGCTAGGTCGCTAATTGTCTGGTCGACGACTGCCGCCGGCACCATCACCCAGGCCACTCGAGGAGGCGTCAACCGCGCGACAAACTCGTCCAAGGAGGCTGTACCGACGGCCCCTTCATTGGCGAGCGTCTGTACGGCTGTGGGGTTCATATCAAAGACGACGCATTGATGGCCGCCGCGCAACAAGCGGCTCACCATGTTTGCTCCCATCCTGCCGAGCCCAATCATACCCAGTTGCATAGTGTTCTCTCTTTCCTTGGAATTATGCGTGTTCTAAGCCGTGTAGCATGGCGCAGCGCGCCGCGCCCCACAGGGCCGGTTGACCGTGAAGAATGACTCGCACCGGCATAGCTTCGAGTAGGGGGCGCATACGTCCCTTCATAAGGAAGGCCTGCATGAATATCGGGGTCGTGAGCTTAGGCAGGATTTTAGGGGCGATGCCGCCGCCAATGAAGACGCCCCCGGTCGCCATCATTTTTAAAGCCAAATTGCCTGCCTCCGCGCCATAAATGGAAACGAACAGTTCGAGAGCCTGCGTACAAAGGGCAGAGCGCTCCGCAAGCGCAGCCTG
>CAZUFQ010000643.1:0-4617 GCA_964618735.1 uncultured Enterobacteriaceae bacterium | reverse complement strand
GGTGGCTTTTATGGGATCGTCCGCGCATGAGATGCACCGGAGGGGATAGTGAATGGCGATGGATTCTGAGATTTACTTCAATCCGGATTTTATGCGTCGCGTATGGTTTCCAGTGCCGTTGAAAACACAGGCGACGATCAAAGCGCCTGAGGACTTCTTCCTACGTCCTCATTTATACCGTGACAAGTTTCCCGAGGAACGAAAAATCATCATTGCGCCGGAAGTAGAAGCGCGAGTGCAAGCTCAGGATGCGGCAGGGCGTGTAGTCTTTGGTGATAACTTAGTAAGCGCTCAGCCGACACAAGGGCAAGAGCGATGAAGATAGGCCGCACTATGCGAATGTACTTGGGAGTCGCGCTCTGTGTCCTCGTATGTGTAGCCGGTCAGGCGTTTGCTGCTGAACTCTCTGCTGAAGTGCTGCAGCAAGCATTTTATCCATACGCTGCCGGGAAACCTGTGGTGAAAGGGCTCGCTCCAGGAACGCAGGTCTCGAAAGATTCATGGGAGCCGGCGAAGGAGTATCTTCCTCCAGAAATTCTTGACCGTGTAAAGGCAGGCGAGTTGGCGTTCACCGTGCAAGAAACAACGGATCTGCCAGTCAGTGAGCCGTACATCGAGGCGACAAAACGCTACGCGGATCAAGTGAAGATTGGCGCAGACGGCGAGTTGGAGGGATATGTGGCCGGTTTGCCTTTCCCAGTGCTTGATCCCGCTGATGTGCAAGCTGGATTAAAAGCGGCGTGGAACCTGCGGCACAGAGATTTTGGCGACATTGTACAGGTGTGGAATACGTTTCGGCTATTACCGGAGTCGGGTTCGGCGGAGCGAGAGATCGAAAACTACTATGTGGTGGCGTACGGCATGCATCGCCCTCAGACGGACGGTGTTAATCCCAACAAGTGGGAGAAAGATAGAGTCTTATACAAGGAGTTTTTCCACATCCTGAGTCCTTTTGATTTGAAAAACACAATGAGCCTAAAGCTGCGCTACGACCGCGATCGCTACAATGACGACAATTGGCTCTACAGTCCGGCCAGCCGCAAGATTCGCAAGACCATCGTGAAACTAGACGAGGCTTCGTACGATTCCGGGTTCTTGAATGAAGATGGCTTTGGCTATTGGGGTTATGTTCGCGCCTGCCAGTGGCAACTGTTGGGCGCGCTGCAGTTGCTTGCGCCTATGGGCGCCAAAGTGGCGAGCACCACTTTTGGCGGACGCGGGAATTGGTATCCCACCGATCCGTGGGAAGTCCGTGACATGCTAGCGCTCCAATGTACGCCCACGGCGAAAGGGCACCTCTATAGCAAACGGGTGCTGTACGTCGACCGGCAGACGTTCACGCCTGTGTATGTGTTGTTCTACGATCCGGACGGAAAACATGAAAAGACGTTGTTCGAGTTGTATGGCAACCCCAAGTACAACCCGGGGAACGAGCAGGTGCGGTTCCCAGTGTGGATCGGTGAGTCCATGATTGACTATGGGACTGAGATGGCAAGCATGACGATTATGGACAAGATCTCTTATACGGAATCTCTGCCGGATGATTTTTTCAGTCCCGGCAAGATCGTGGCGCGTGGACAATGATGCGAACAAGGGATTGGGGGCTAGGGGCTAGGGGTTGGGTAATGCGTTTTCTCTCTCTCTTTTTACGTGCGCTTGCTTTCCGATCTCGGTTTATCGGTTTATCGGTTTCTCCGTTTCCTCTTCTCTTGGTTGCTCTTTGCCTTTTGCTTTTCTTTTCTCACAGTCATGCCGACTTTGCCCTTGGTCCGCTCTCGCTGTCGGGCAATCTACAAACTCAACAAATTTTTCGTCACCCTGATGTCGACAAATGGTCGATTATCCAGCAACGTAACGTCGTACGGCTCAGACTTGAATATGATTGGATCAAAGACGGACAAGCCTTTGAGCGCATCCCGCTCCCGTGGATTCGCCGTGCGCATCTCGTGGGGCTATATCGCGGGGTCTATGACAGTGTGTACGATTTTCAACCTGGGCCGCGGCAAGAGGTGTTTCCTTATCGCGGGGCCACCCGACGTGACGGCAAACTGTCTGATCTGACACAAGGCGCCGCGCACGCCTTGCGCTTTGAGAGTATTTTTCGCGAGGCGTACAGCGATATTGAGTTCGAGGACATCCCGCTGACGCTGCGTCTCGGACGCCAAATGATCGTGTGGGGCGAGTCTGATAATCTCCGGATGCTTGACCGCATTAACGCCCTCGACTCGACCTGGCATTCTGCCGGGCTGGAAACTTGGGATGACCTGCGTATTCCCTACTGGACCATTAAAGGGATTTATACTTTTGGCTCGGTGGGTTCGTTGATCGACACGTTTCTCGAAACGTACTGGGTTCCCGGACACTGGGTTCCGGCAAAGATTGGCTTTTTACCGGGACGTCCATGGGGGTCCCCTTTTCCGAATCCGCTGGCTGGAAGTCCAACGGGTGGAAACTTTAAACTGCTTAACGGGACCGTGCTCGGAAGACACGGTGACTACGCCGACGATCCCAGTGGGAACAGCCAAGCGGGCGTGCGCGTCGGCGGCACCACGCCACAAGGACTTACTGTCACCCTGAATTATCTCTATCAACGCACCGGGCAAGATGACGGGATGAATACCACGAGCCTGCGCGGCAGGAATGCCTGTACGGTGGGCTCGTTCTCCTGCGCGTCAGTTGCTGCGGTGGCGGCGCAGAATGCGCAACTGATCGCGCGCGGCATATTTCCAGCGGAGGCATATTATCCTTACGTACACACTCTAGGAATTTCCGCCAGCTATGCCGACAGCAACTACACCGAGGGCGTGTGGCGCATGGAGACCATTTATGAATTCGGTAAGCCGTTTGCTGACAAACGCAAGCCGATACTCACACTCGGTGAGAACGGCGCTCTGCAACCGAGTGGATTTCTGGGAGTGAAGAAGAGCGACTCTTGGCAAGCGTTTATCGGCTTTGACCGTCCAACGTGGATCCGCGCCCTCAATCGGCGCACCACTTTTTATCTGACGAGCCAATTATTTTGGCAATATATCCCAGCCGGAACCTCACGATTTCAAGGGCAAATTTCGCCGACGGATAAAGTGCGGAACTGGGAAGCTGTTGGGACAATCGCGGCAAGCACGGTATACCTCAAGGGCACCCTGTACCCGCTCGCGTTCTTTGTGATGGACCCATTCAATCACTACAGCTCTCAGTTTGGTTGGATCGTGGACTATTACCTCACTCCTCATCTGATCCTTCGTCTGGCGCAAAGTTATTACTTCGTACCGGGTTTCGGAGGACAAGTGGATGAATCGTGGGGCCTCGGCGGACTCTTCCGTCGCCGTGATGAGACGGTGGTCAGGGCGACGTATTTGTTTTAAGAATTGATTCATTGAAAGATGGCGCCATTGAGTCATTGAGCGATCGAGCCATTAAGAAATTGGCCCTTATCCGTCTTCAATGATTCAATGACCCGATGATGCAATGACTCAACTCAACGATGACTCAACCGCTAAGGAGGGGAAGCGATGCCATACGATCTACTGCTCAAAGGGGGAGACGTTGTCGATCCAGGCTGGCCGTTTCATGCAAAAGCCGATGTCGCTATTAGCAAGGGAAAGATTGCTGCTGTCGCTCCAGGGATTGCAGATACGGAAGCGGTGCGAGTCATCGATGTCAGCGGTAAGATTGTCTGTCCTGGGCTTATCGATATTCACGCTCATACGTTTATTAACGCTCACGATATGGGGCCGGAGACCGATCAGCGTTGCGCGTCCAGCGGCGTCACTACTTTAGTGGATGCGGGGAGTTCCGGCTCGGCGACCTTCCCAGGTCTGCGACAGTTTGTCGCTGATCATTGCCAGGTGCGACTGCGCTGCTTCATCCATTTGTCTGCTTTGGGCTTGATTCATCTCCAGGTCGGCGAATTGATGCACCTGGCCTACGCCGACCCCGACGGCTGCGCACGCACCATCCAAAATAACCGGGACCTGGCCATCGGCGTTAAGTTGCGCTTCAGCAACAATGTCGTCCCAGATTCAGCCGGTACTGAACCGTTACGTCTTGCGCGGCAAGCTGCGGATGCCGCCGACGCGCCATTGATGGTGCATATTACTGACGCGTTGCTACCGGTGCCAAAGATTCTGGAATTCATGAAACCTGGCGACATTGTCACGCACTGCTTTCATCGCTACCTCTACGGCATCATGGGACCGGAGAAAAAAGAGATTCTGCGTGAAGTTCAAGACGCCCAGAAAGCCGGCGTCATTTTTGACTGTGCGCATGGTCGTATGCACTTTACCTTCCCATTCGTACGCATGGCGTTAGAGAAAGGCTTTATGCCTGACACTATTGCGACCGATCTCTCCATTCCGAGCGCCACCCGTGGTCCGGTGTTCGACCTGCCGACTACGATGTCGAAACTACTCAATCTTGGCATGAGCCTCGAAGATGTCATTCTGCGCACGACCGCCAACCCAGCGCGAGCGATTGGGGAAGCGGGCAATATCGGGACGCTTAAGCCTGGCTCGATTGCTGACGTCGCCGTGTTTAGCTTGGAGCGGGGGCAGTTCGATTTTGTAGATACTGATCAGGACCACATGATTGGCGAGCAAAAGCTGGTCACGCAACTCACGC
>CAZUFQ010000642.1:0-4619 GCA_964618735.1 uncultured Enterobacteriaceae bacterium | reverse complement strand
GCTCACTCTATGGCAGATGGCTCACTCGCTGCGCTCGTTCTATGGCAGATAGCTCTGACATCGGCCATATGCCATAGAGCGACCACAGGGAGCGGGCCATAGAGCGCACGAAGTGCGCGGGCTATCTGCTATCTGCCATAGGTTATCCAGCTGCGTTGCTCGCGTGCTTCTGCAGATACTCTAAAATAGCAGCTCGTTCCTGGGGGGTCGGTAAAGGCATGCTGCGCCGTTGCATTTCGACGTCCATCCGTCCCATCATGAATTGCCACATCTCGTTGGTTAGCAAGCTAGGGGCGTACAAGCGGTGACAGACGGAGCAACGCTTCTGATAGAGCTGTGCGGCAGGAGACTCCGGCTCGGGGAGAGAAGCGTTACAACCGCCAGCGTAGCTAAGCGTTAGCAGCGCGAGGAGGATTTTTTTCCTCAAAAATCCTCTTTGCATGTCGCTATCTGCCCAGGAATATCCTCGATCAATACTTCGAGCGTTTGAATGCTATTTCCTCGCGCCCCCCGTAAACGTTCACGGAGCCGTGCAAGCAAGTAACGAGCGATCTCTTCAGAAGAGGAGTGCACGATCGGCAGCAAGCAAACATCCTGACGAGGAAAGAGAAATCGCGCGCCATCTTCGCAGTGGACGGCGACCTCTTCGCCCTGCTCTTCAATAGCGAGGCAGTCGCTTGCTCGCGGCAGAAGCGTACGAAAGTGGAGTTGAGCGCATTCTTCTTCTGCAATCTTTTTTAGTACGAGGAAATCGACGACATATCCATCGGCGCCGACTGGGCCGCTGACTGTGATTTGCGCTTGGTACGTATGGCCATGGAGCGGCTCACGGAAACCGTGAAAAGCGATGAAGTGCGCTGCGGTGAATCGCAGCATCTCTTTGCCAATCGAAACGGAAAAGAAGCTCATCGTCTATCCTCTGCGCTTTGTTTTCTTGCGGCTCGCTCTTCGAATGCACGCACGGCGGGGCGCATGAGCGAAGTGCTGTCAGCCTACTGATTTTTCCAGAAACCCTCTAGCCCGCTCCGTTCGAGCGCTGCAACAGGATCACCGAACGCAGCTTGGTACTGTTCCACAGAGAGCCTGGTAGTCGTGAGAAAGAGTTCTCTTTCTGTCGCAATCGCCTGTCTGAGTCGCTGCCTGAGCGCCTCTGCCAGAAGCGCTTCTTCCGGAATTGTTGCGAGCACGTCTTGCATGCCGATCCCATGAACACCGCCTAGCAGACAGAAGACAAAATAGACAAATTGATCTTCGTTCTGCTTTCGTCGCCAGGCTTCGCGCGCGCTCATTGGCGTAAGAATGCCTGTCTGCGCCCGTATGGAAATAATCTCGTCTGAGCCTGTCCCTTCTGTTCCCGGGGCTAAGAAAATAACGGCATACGTTTCATCGGCCAACCGCACGGGATGCGGAATATAATGAGGAGAGGTAAACCCTGTCAGATCGAAGAGGCGGCGGCGATAGGTGACGATATCGTGCTCGACTTCCGCATGGAGGCGCCCAAGAAACTCAGCGACCCCGCTTCCATGCATCTGGGCGATTTCTGCAAGTCGTTGCATGATAGCGGGATTGTAGCCCTCGCGTTTGGCCAGACGACAGGCGTCCGCAAGCGGAACTGTGAGTGCAAGCGCCTCGATATCGTTCGTTGCTGGTAATTCTGGAGATTGGACTCGCCCAGTGAGGGGCCAGGCTGATGCGACAATATCCATCGCGAATCGGTCGCCGTAGCTTGATAATTTGGCGAAGCCGCGTTGACAATTCTCTAGTGCGACAATGTGCGCCTTTTTGACGTCCAGTGCGCCGGATGACGACAATCCCGTGCCGCTCATGAGCGAACCATAGCCGATAACTGTGACATCCATAGGTAATCGTACTGTACTGGATAGCGACACAACCGGGAAAGACCCGTCGAGACATTGCGGTGCTTTCTTGGCTGAGTGAGGCGCCTAACCAAATCCTGGATTCTGGGTCGCGGCCTGCGGCCTTGCCCGGAATGACGAGCAAAGCAGAACCGTCATTCCGGCGAAAATCCCCTCGCCCCTTGGAGGAGAGGGTTAGGGTGAGGGGTAAAGAGTTCGTACTCTTTTCATGTTCAAGGGTGCATCGCAGATGCGTGAACATTCCGGCGCAAGCCGGAATCCACGGAGCACTGGGTATACTTTTATCAAGAATGTTATGCACCCGGCTGAGTTCCTTGACTTGGTTGCATAACTGAGATTAGCGATCTAGGGTGCTCTCAGGAAGAGATTGTATATGTCCCAAACTAGTCTAGCGACAGAAGCAAACATGTCCTACCCTATGAACATCTATCCACGTCTCTTGGCCAATAGATGATCTGTTCGCACGTCTTTGTCAAAGCGAAAAGTTTTTCTTAATTTTTGAGTTGACCGCAGCAGGGCTCTCGATTATGTTGTGGTCGCTTTCTCCTTTACAAGAAGTCGAGAAAGGAAATACCCATGGTCGGAATACCAGGTACGGAAGAACGACTAGCCTTGGCGGAGATTGAAGAGCGACTGCGAAGAGTACGGACGCGATTTAACCTCTACACCTTTCAACATCATCTCTATCGGCTCGGCATTGCGCTTTCTCTCGGGAGCGCTCTGCTTATTCTTGGCGCCTTCCTTCTCCCGGCTTGGGGATTTACGCTTGCTGCCTGGCCGGTCCTTGCGCTTCTTGCTTTCCTGTTCCTGTTTTTTTTGCGACGTAGTGTTGTTGATTGGTCTGATATGACGACCTCCGCTCGTCAAATTGATGCAGCCGCCGGCCTGAAAGACCGTCTATCCACTTTGGTGGCACAGCTGAGTGCTGGCGTGATTGGCAAGGAACCGCCTTCTTTCTTGTGGTCGCAGCTCTTGGTCGACAACATGAATCATCTTCCTGACTGGGAAGTGAAAAAGATAGCGCCTAGCCGTATACCCTGGAGTTTTCTCCCCTTTCTTGCAGCGTTGATATTGGTGTTCCTTGTCGCTTCTACGCCAATGTTGTCTTCTGCCTATAGGTCTGATCCTTTTTCTCTTGAGAATCTGCAAAATGTGTTAGCTCAACTGCCTGATCGTCTGAATCAGTTGGTGGATGAACGAATGTCTCTTTTGCCAAATGCCCCGGACCATTGGGGTGATGGTAGTCTTTTTGGAGATAAACAACCTGCTCCTCCGCAAGCTAATGGGAAGGAGCGTCAAGCAGAAAAGGGCAAAGAGACGCCCTCGGAGGAGGCGCGCTCCTTCGCTTCTTTACCTGAGGAGCTGCGAAAAAAAATCCGCGAGGCGCTTAGAGGGTTAGACCTGAAAGAGCAAGAGAAGAAACCAGAAGATGCGCCTACCGAAGAGAAGAGACTCGCGGCCCGTCCTAGTGATTCCCCGACACAGAAGAAACCGGCCTTTGCCATGGAGGGTAAGACGCCGCCTAATGAGAAAGAACAACAAACGGTTGGGCGCGGCAAGGGCCAAGGCAATGAAGAGAAAGGTAGTAGCGGGTCGGTTGAGAATGGCGGCACCGGGCAAGCGCCAGCTCAAGGAAGCGGGATTCAACAGCTTGATCGTGCGCGCCTCGACCGCAAAAACGCTCGCGGGCAATTCCAACCCGATAGTCCGCAGCAGCCTGGACGGGGTGGAGAATCTGGAGAGGGCGGCGCCGGCGCTGGGAGCGGGACAGACCCGCGGCTGTTCGGGAGTCAAGTGGAACTCGGTAGTGGTTCGCATTCTTTTCAACTCGCGCTCGACGCCACGCACGAGCGGATTACTGGTGAACAGCCGCTTGAAGATGTTGAGAAAGATGAAGGCGGCGTGATTGAGAAGTCAACGAAAAGCTTAAGTCAACGACAATCGCTCGACGACGCCATTCGCAAGTCGCAGGTGCCCCCTGAATACGAAGAAATTGTCAAACATTTATTTTCTCGTGGAGAATCACAGTGAGTACAGCCGACCGTGCTATTGCCGAGTTTCAAGCAACCTTTCGCAACATTCAAAAAGAAGTGGCAAAAGCGGTGATCGGTCATGAGGAGATGATCGAGAATATCCTCATTGCGTTTTTCGCCGGCGGACATGTATTGATCGAAGGGGTTCCTGGCACGGGCAAGACGCTCATCGTCCGTTCGTTGGCCGAGGTCCTCAACCTCAGTTTCAATCGGATTCAATTCACAGTCGACTTGATGCCGGCGGATGTCACCGGCACACGCATGGTGATGGATCGGGAAGATGGGCGGCGTGAATTTGTTTTCGTCGAAGGCCCCATTTTTTCTCACATTTTGTTGGCAGATGAAGTCAATCGCTCCACGCCGAAGACTCAAGCCGCCCTTCTCGAAGCGATGGCAGAGCTCCAGGTTACTGTGGCTGGCACGACGTATCGCCTGCCGCCGCCCTTCTTTGTGTTGGCGACGCTGAATCCTATTGAAATGGAAGGGACCTATCCGCTGCCTGAAGCCCAGCTGGATCGGTTCTTCTTTAAAGTGCGTCTGACCTATCCCACCCACCAGGAGGTTCAACGCATTATTAGCTCAACCACGACCACAGCCGCACCGGAGTTGGAGCCGGTGTTCGCCCATCAGGAGGCGCCGGAAAAAATTCAGGCGTTGCGCCAACTCGTCCGCGAAGTGATGGTGGCGCCGCATATCGAGGAATACGTGG
>CAZUFQ010000641.1:0-4625 GCA_964618735.1 uncultured Enterobacteriaceae bacterium | reverse complement strand
CCGGTTCCCTTCTCTCGTGCAACAATGGCGTCACTCATGGCAAATGACCCACTAGTAGTCTGTCCGAGTGGTTTTGAGGAGCAGAGAAGCCTGTGGTAAAGTCGGGCTCAGTGCCACGCCACCCAGGAGTACCTGCCACAATGCCAAGGAAGAAGTATGTTGTTGATCTCAGTGCCGAGGAACGGACCATACTGGAGCACCTCTTGCAGCGCGGCAAGGCCAGCGCCCGAAAGCTGACCCGTGCCCGTATCTTGCTCAACGCGGATGAGGGACTGACAGATGAGGAGATTGCCACGGGCCTCAATGTCGGCGTTGCGACGGTAGAGCGAACCCGCCAGCGGTTTGTGGAGGCCAACCTGGAAGCTCTCAACGAACGCCCCCGTCCCGGCGGCCAGCGCAAGCTGAGTGGCAAACAGGAAGCCCATCTTATCGCGATCGCTTGTACACCCGCGCCCAGCGGACAGCCCCACTGGACCCTGCAGTTGCTGGCCAACAAGGTGGTGGAGTTGGGCTTTGTGCCCTCCATTGCCCGTGAAACCGTGCGGCAGGTGCTCAAAAAAACACCCTCAAGCCCTGGCAGCAGCAATGGTGTTTGCCGGAGGTAAGCGGGGAGTTTGTCGCGGCCATAGAGGACGTGCTGGATTTGTACGCCGAGCCTTATGATCCCAAGCGCCCGCAGGTCAATTTTGATGAGACCAGTAAACAGCTGATTGGGGAGACCCGCCAGCCCCTGCCCGCCCAGCCGGGCCATGCCGCCCGCTACGACTATGAATACAAACGCAACGGGACCCGCAATCTCTTTCTCGTCATTGAACCCCAGGCCGGGTGGCGGCACGTGGCGGTGACGGAGCAGCGCACCATGCAGGATTTTGCTCACCAAATGAAGTGGCTAGTGGATGAGCGCTATCCGGAGGCAGAGGTGATCCGGATAGTTCTGGACAATCTTAATACCCACAAACCCGCTTCGCTCTACGAAACCTTTGCTCCGGCGGAAGCGCACCGCATTCGCCAGAAGTTGGAGTTTCACTATACGCCCAAACATGGCAGTTGGCTCAACATGGCCGAGATCGAACTCAGTGTCGTGGCCCGTCAGTGCTTGCACCGGCGCATCGCCACGGAAGCGACGCTGAAACGGGAACTGGCTGCGGTGGAAGCCGCCCGCAATGCCGCCCAGGCCACGATTGACTGGCAGTTTACGACCGCGCAGGCACGAGAGAAGTTGCCTCGTCTCTATCCCTCAACTTCCCTCTGACGAACTACTAGCCGACTGGCAACGGCGTGCTGGCTTCACTGCACGCCATTGCCCTACTTGGGGGATTGCCATAGGAGGCTCCCCTGTTTGGGAAGAGCTGCAGAAAGTCCCGAGAAGAAAACTTGCGACAGCTTCCTATTGGGCAGAGGCAACACCCACCGCATTTTTGCGGCCGCGCTTGACCGTGTACATAGCCGCGTCGGCGGCCCGGAATAGGCTCTCCGGCTCACTCGCATGCTCGGGGAAGGTCGCTACCCCGATGCTGGCTGTTACCCCGGATATGTCGATGTCCCCTTCCAGCACATGGCAGGTCTCGATCGCCAAGCGGATCGCCTCGGCGAGGCGCTTGGCGCTGGCGGTGTCGGCTACCGGCAGGATCACGACGAACTCGTCGCCCCCAAAGCGGGCGGCTATGTCGCCCGTGCGCAGCAGCGTGCCGATCACTTTCCCGATGTAGGCGATGGTCCGGGCCCCGGCGAGATGCCCATAGGTGTCAACGACAGGCTTGAAGTTGTCGAGATCGAGGACCAGCAGCGAGACCGGTCCCCCACGCGCCAAGATCTCTGGAAGGACACGGTTGAAATGGCGGGTATTGCCCAGGCCCGTCAGATCATCGGTGATCGAGGCGGTGTACACCTGCCGGTAGAGGAGCGCGTTCGCGATGGCGATCGAGGCGTGATCCGCCAGCGTCTGCGCCAGCACAAGTTCATTCTCATCGAAGCTGCCACCGCCGAGTTTATTCATCACTTGGATTACGCCGAGCAGGGCGTTCCTGCTCACCAGCGGCACGCACAGCATGCTACGCGGGGTGAAGCCCGTGCGTTTCTCGAACCCGGCGTAGTAGCGCGGGTCGCTCGCGGCGTCCTCGAGCCGCAGTGCTTGCCGGTGGCGGGCTACCCAGCCGGCAATCCCCCGGTCGCACGGCAGGCGCAGGCCCTCGATGATCCCCCCCTCAAGCGTGCGCGAGGCTTTGAAGACAAGCGCATGTCCATTCGCATCCCACAAGAGAATAGAGGCTGCTTCGCTCTGTACGGTTACAGCGACGGTCGCAAGGATTTTCTGCAGGGTCTCGGGTTGACGAGAGAGGGTGGCAGGATCAAGCTGGTCGCGAAGCTCGGCTGCGACTTTCTCCAGCGCCACCTGGTCCGCCGCGCAGAATTCCATTCCCCCATAGCGGTTGGCGACCTCGAGGACTCCAATCACTCGATCCTTGCTCACCAGCGGGGTCGCCACTAGACTGCGTGGGGCTCCACCAGGTTCACCACTGGCTGACCAGAAGCGCGGATCCGCAGAGACGTCGTTGACTAGCTCGCTCTGCCCGGTCGTCGCCACCCAGCCGGCAAGGCTCTGTTCTACCGAGACTTCCTTCCCTACCAAGGCATTCTCTTGGAGCGTCTCAGTCGCGGCGAACACCAACTCGTCACGCTCTTCGTCGTAGAGCAGCAACGAGAGCGCTTCAGCATGAGTGAGGAGTTTGATGCGGTCCAGCACGAGACGAAGGATGTCGCTGAGGTCGAGGGTAGAGGTAAGTGTCCCGACGAGCTCGTTGACCAGGGTGAGTTCACGGAGCCGTTGCTCAAGGGAGCGTTCAGGCTCGTGGGTTCCCACGTGTCCGGGTGCATTACTGTTCATCGCGTTCGGACGAAAACAGACCGTCCGCTCCTATGACACTTCGATGCACAGTGTCGACCAGAGAGCGTTGTTCGCTCACCTGCCTCAGACACTTACCGGGTTGTGCAATCATTATAGCCTTCCTCCTCTATAACCGCTTCGTCCCAGAGGATGACCCCCTCTTCCTTACCCGCAAACCGGCATTAGCCAAAGCAACCGCACCGTCCTAGCCGCCGAACTCGGAGTGACGACTCGCTTCGCGACAAGATCGATGAACGTATCATGCGCCGCGTCTTCGGCCTCAAGCGCTTGAGAAAATACCATCCCCTTTTTTTGCTTCTACCAGTCCATTGACCAGTCAAATACCCAGGTCAAAAAGCTCCTTCCTTTTTATGGCTGAAAATGCATACGAATGTAAAGGATGCCACTGCTCATCTCTCAATAGACCCGCAGAAATCCTTGGGCCGCCAGTCGCAGAAAGCATTTTACAATTGTCATGTATCCGTCCAGCAAGCTCAACATTCGATGCATACAGGACAGATAGACGATTGTGTCAGAACTCGCTCCAACCGGGAGCAAGTGTGGCGGTAACGTCACTCGGTGTTTTCATTTCTGCGGCCGCCAATGAAGTCAGCAGAATTCGGGTGTGGGCTGTATAGGCCAGCCACCGTTGCGCGAGCGATACTACCTCATTTCGACGTGAACGCGGGCGCAGAAAGTTCCGTACTTCATCATACGCTTGGCAGAACCGCGAGGCCGACGCCACACTCTTGAAGCCTCCCATCGGCCGGATCCGCTGTTTGATTCCTCTATGGTCCTGCTCCAGAGGAGTCCTCTTCTTCCACTCGATGTTTGGGCCAGAGCGGCAATGGTCCAACGAGACGCTACTCGCATTCCTCACTCCTCCTAACCGTCCAGAATGGCCGGGCAACTTCGTCCCATTCTCACAACGTCCGATAATCCCCTTTTATGGTAACGTACAACCCGCTAAGTGGTTGATTTTGTTGGAGTCAGGACACGGACTGTGAGGCGGTCGAAAATCGCCCAATATCTGCGAGTGTTAGCACTCTTGCTAGCGGCTATTTGGGGGAAGCGAACACACGGAGGGAAGAAAAGTTTTCGCAGGCAGCGTGGAACTGTGAAACGGCACCAGGGCAGCGATCCCCCGCCCCTGCCCTAGCGACTCTCGCACCTTAGGGGCCTTCCTCTGGCCCCCAGCCGCGTACGGTCTCTGTGTGGACAGCCTGCCGCGGTACCCAGGCATGGAAGAATGCCTCCCCCTCTGGCGAGAGCTGGACCGTCACCAGATCGGTGGCCTCCTCCATGGTGTACTCCGCGAGGAGGGAGAAGACGGTGTGGGGCTCCGACGGCGCATCCTCCGCCTCAGCCACGGGCGCAGCTCGTCGCAAAAGCGCTGCACTGCGTGGTGGAAAGCCTCCGGTGTCGTGGTCGCCTGGGTCGCAGGGAGGAGTTCGGCCAGGAACTCGAGCAGCAGCGTGTGGTAGAGGGCAGGAAGTGTATCAGTGTGTGGCATCATAGCGCCTTATGCTGCGGGAGAAGCACGGCGCATGCAAGAGTCCACCATAGCGGTGGGACCAGCCGGGGAAGGCCTGGCAAAGACTGGGAGGCGCGTTGGTGTGCCAATGGCAATGGCCCACACCCCCTATGCTTCTGCCGCCGTAGTCACTCCCACCCCATGCGCATCGGGGGGTTATGTCCTAGAATCCCTGTAACTGGGAGGGAGTAGACGGGAAGCACTTCT
>CAZUFQ010000640.1:0-4631 GCA_964618735.1 uncultured Enterobacteriaceae bacterium | reverse complement strand
ATACGGATGCCGAGGAAGAGGGCTGGTCCGAAAGTAATTGCCACGGAGCCGGCCTGGGTGTACAGCGCTGGGGCGATACAGTAACTAAACGGGCCGAGGCTGAGGCCCGCTTTCCGGCTCCAAACATCAACAATGCGTCCAGAACTTGGCCGCGCCAGCACTGCCGACACTGCAAAAGCTCCCATAATCATGCCGACCTGAGACTTAGCGCCATGCAGTTCTTGCACAACAAAAACTGGCAGAATGGCAAACAGGAGGAACATGCTCATCGAGAATAGAAAGCTGCTGACACATAGCAACAGAAAATCTCGTGAGAAGAGTTGATGCGGAGCAACAAGCGATGGCGCAACGGTTGGTTGCGGAGAAAGTGCTGGAGCAGATTGTGACACCGCGCGAGAACGTATACGGATCAGCGCAGTGATACAAGAGAGATAGCGTCTTGGCTCCCTTCTCTATGTAGAACAGATCTGGACTCTGGAATGGACCTCGCTTTTCCGCGTAGGGGCGGGCCTGCGTGACCACCCTCAGGAGGGCGCACACATCGGTGCGCCCCTACACCACAAAGGGCCTGTATTGCTCCACTCCCCATTTTAGTAGTGTATCTCTCTAGGGTAGAGGCGTCCCGCTGTATTGTCTCTACAGAACTTACGCTGCCTCTTTCTTCACTCCGTTCGTTGTCCAATGGGGCGGTAACTTCGGCGGAACTGGCGGCTCGAGGCCGGTCTCTTCTTTACAGCGGGCAAGAAGTTCTGCAAGAGGCGGACCAAAATCGAACGTCTGTTGTGGACCTCGTTCTTTGCTCATTTTTTCGCGCAAGGCTGTTGTCGCCGCTTCGTCTACTTGCTGCGTTTGTGGATCAATCACCGCTCCGTAATCGTTGTGTGCTTTCTCGATCGACACCAATTCTCTGAGCACGTCGGTATGCACTTGAGCGATGGGGCGCTGCAAGGGGTCGCCCCAACCTCCGCCGCCCGCTGTTTGGAAAATGAGCTGGTCGCCCGGCTCCACTTTGATCTGGTCACATTTGGAGGGAAGAATCGTCTGACTACCGTCTTTATGGACGAGAATTTTCTTCGAGCGCATGCCGGGCTTGCCGCCAAGAATGCCCCATGGCGGCGTCAACCAGCGATCATCGTGGATTGCGATCTCTCCAGGCTCCAGGAAGGTGTACCACTTGTCGATGCCGTTGCCGCCGCGATGTAAGCCGGCGCCGCCAGAATCTATCACCGAGGCGTAGCGGTCCACCCGCATAGGACAATAACTTTCCAAGTATTCGGTGGGAATGTTGGTGAACAGCGGCCACCACGAGTGTCCATCCATGCCGTCGCCAATAGGGCGGCCGGGAATGCCGCCGTAACTAATCTCCATAATAAAGAAGAATTTGTTGTCTTTGTCTGTACCGCTATAAAGTAAATGTGGACTAGTGCCGTAGCCGGCGGCAGTAGTCAGCTCTGGGCTCTTTTGCCCCAGGCAGCCGCTCATGACGTCGAACAGGCGGGCAAGGGCATGCGTACGACAGCCGAGGGCGGCGGGAAACTTAGGATGAAGGAGCGATCCGTCCGGAAGGCGCGCTTCAATCAAATCATAGAACCCGTCGTTGAACAGAATCTGCGGGTCGTAGACCATAATGAGGTACACGCCAATAAACATTTTGAACATGCCCTCATTTAGGTAGAAATTGATTGGTCCCAACGCCTGCGGGTCGGTCCCCGTCCAATCGAACACCGCCTTTTCGCCTTCTCGCCAAATAGTGAGTTTCATCTTGAACGGGCCGTTGCCGAGACCGTCATCGTCAACATAGTCTTCAAACGACTGCGGCTCAATGGAGATATTGCGTTGAATCAACGTTTTCATGGCGCGATAAGTGCGCTCCAGCAGCGCTTGCGTCGCGGCGAGATATGTATCTCGTCCAAAACGTTGACAGAGTTCATGCACGCGCTGTTCAGCGGTTTTGCAGCCGGCGACAATACCCATCAAATCGGAACGATTCATAACCGGGATGCGGACATTGTTGAGAATGAGATTCAGCACGTCTTCATTGAGGTGACCTTTTTCAAAGAGTTTGACCGGCGGGATGCGCAAGCCTTCCCCAAAGATCGATGTGGCGTTGGTAGGGAACGAGCCAGGCAGGGGGCCGCCCACATCCATCTGATGGCCGAACATCGAGCTCCAACCGATCAGTTCGTCACCGTCAAAAACCGGGACCAGAACGAGAAAATCGTTGATATGTGAAATCGCCCCGCCACAAAGATATGGGTCGTTTAGCAGAATCACGTCTCCAGGATAGATCGGGCGGTCGAAGCTATTCATCATCTCACGGATGTAAGAGCCGAACTGGCCGACGATCATACGACCGTTGGGGTCGCAAATCATGGGAAATTCATCATGCTGCTCGCGGATCACCGGCGACATGGCCGTGCGGTAGAGCACCGCATCCATCTCATAACGGTAGTTTTTGAGCGCGCTCTCAATGATGTCGAGGGTGACGGGATCAATGTCGATCTGCGGGATCTGGGCGATTTTCACGTCGCGCATGCGGTGCTCCTCTCTCTATGTTTCAGGCCGAATCACAATATTAAAATACTTGTCTACCTTTCCAGTGAATCCGGGCAACACGACTGTGGTTGAATCCATTTCGGTGACAATCGCGGGACCAGACAGACGATTGCCGGGACGCAACTTTGTGCGGTCGTAGATTGATGTCGAGAGAAACTTGCCATCGAAATAGATACGATGCTCATCACTCACAGCATGTGCGGCGGATGGATCGTCAAGTGCTCCTTCAGGGAGATTCAGCGAGGCGCTTTTTCCTAAGGCAACTGCCCGCAAGTTGACAATTTCACACTCTGCATCGAGGCGAAACCGATAGAGCCGTTCATGCAGCGTATGGAATTTCCCAGCTAACACCGCCGCGCCTTGAGCCTGGAGTTCTTCGAGCGTGGCTGCGATCGGCAGTTCGTATCCTTGTCGGAAGTAGCGCATGTCCGCATTGTAGAAAATCTGCTGCTGGCTGCGAGGAATCCCTTCTTGTTCGAGCCAGCCTGCGGCTTCTTCCCCTAATTCTTGGAAAATTTTCGCGACCTCAGTTGCTGAAATGTTGCTTAGGGTACGCAACACCGTACGAGCGAACTCTTCACGAAAGTCACAGCACACATCGCCAGTGGCGCACAAAATACCAGGGGCTGGAGGGACGATGACGGGAAACGAACCGATGAGATTTGCGACTGCGTTAGCATGGAGCGGTCCGGCGCCGCCAAATGCGACAAGCGCAAAATTACGCGGATCGTAGCCGCGCTGCACGGAAACCAAGCGCAGCGCACCGTGCATATTTTCATTGACAATATCAAGAATGCCCTGCGCGGCGCGATAGACGTCAAGACCAAGTTTGGCGCCGATGCGCGCTACTGCTGCTTTTGCTGCTTCTTCGTCAAGTTGCATTTCGCCGCCCAGCAGGCGCGGGGGCAAATGTCCAAGCACGACATTAGCGTCGGTGACGGTCGCTTCGGTTCCGCCTTTGCCGTAGCACGCTGGTCCGGGGTCCGCCCCGGCGCTTTGGGGTCCCACTCGTAAGGCGTTGGTGATTTCCGGCACGTGCGCAATCGAGCCGCCGCCCGCGCCAATGCTGCGCACGTCAACTGACGGCACTTTAATGGGAAAGTAGCCCAACGTGGTCTCCCGAGCGATCGTTTGCACGCCGTCCTGACATAACGCCACATCCGTTGAGGTCCCGCCCATGTCGAGCGTCAAGATATTGGGGAAGCCGGCTTTGACAGCAATGACCAGCGCGCCAGCGACGCCACCAGCCGGACCGGACATCACCCCATAGACGGGACGCTCTTGCGCCATACGTAAGGTCATGAGTCCCGCGTCCGAGCGTAGAATGTTCACTTCCGCTTTAAGACCGTGAGTGGCTAGTTGATCGGCAAAGCTCTTCATGTACGCGGCAACTTTGGGGCGGACGTACGAGTTCATCACCGCGGTCAACGCGCGTTCATACTCACGAAACTCCGGCAACACTTCCGCCGAGGCGGTGACAGGCAGAGTCGGCAGCATTTCTTGCGCAAGTGCTTTTACTCGTTTCTCATGCACGGGATTGGCGTACGAGTTAATCAACGAGACTGTGATCGCCTCGACTCCGTGGGCTGCGAGATCTTGTAAATCTTTGCGGAGGGTTTCTTCATCAAGTGGTTTGATAATGTTGCCGTGTGTATCGATCCGTTCTTTGGCCTCGCGGGTATTTTCGAGAGCAGCGGGCGGTTCAGGCTTGACCATGATGATCCAGCCCGCCAGCGGACCGGGGGTCCACGAGCGCGCCAGGTGCAGGATCTGCTTGAACCCTTCCGTAGTGATCAGTCCTACCTTTGCGCCTTTTCCTTCGAGCACGGCGTTGGTGGCGACTGTCGTGCCATGCATGATGTGAGAAATCTCGCCGGGAGTAATCTCGGCGAGACGGCACACCTTATCGATGCCAATTAAGACTCCGATAGAAGGGTCCATTGGAGTCGAAGGAGTCTTTACCCGTACTTGGCGGCCTGTCTTTTCATCGAGAAGTAGAAGATCAGTAAAAGTGCCGCCCACGTCAACACCAAGTTTGCAGGACATCGTATCGTCTTTCTTTTCTGCCCGAGAAT
>CAZUFQ010000639.1:0-4633 GCA_964618735.1 uncultured Enterobacteriaceae bacterium | reverse complement strand
CATGCGCGAAGCACGGAGCAACGAAAAACTTCCCAAGCATGTGATGGTTGTCCAACGCTCCCAGCCGACTGTCCGTCGCGCCTCGCATACAGTCACTGTTATCAGAGGCGCATCCGCCAAACGCTCTCATTTCGCAGCATCGCGCCGCACCAAAGCCGTGGCGCTCTCTATACGGCGGCAGAAACGGCGTAGCGTCCTCGCCTCTCTGCGCAGGAATCCTGCGATTGACGATGCCGAATCCCCGACTCGTCAGGTGTTGATCGACAACAATTACGACCTGGCTAATATGCATACCGCATACGCTGCTGAGACGGTTCCGTTTCCCATTCAGGTCAATAACGAACAGCTCACCTACCGCATAAACAGTGTTTTTGTGCTTCCAGGAGAAACGCTGACCCTTACGGTTGGTAGAGCAGAAAAAAGGGGAGACTATTCCCTGTCTACCTCACTTCATGTCACGCCCTTGGGACCGAACGCCTGGACATGGAAAGCGCCACGAGAAGCCGGCGTGTATCCAGTCGCCATTTTGCCGCCCACCTGGGGGACGGCTGCTCAACTCAACGTCTTTGTCATGGTGCCGTTTCCCCGACTTGAAGATGGATACATGAACGGCTATCACGTCGGTAGTTACCCAACAACACCGCTCAGACAACTGCTGTCGTACTCGCTCCCTCGTGGGTTCATCGAAATCACTGAAGCAAACCAAAATGCACAGGTCAGTCCACACTTCAGATTACGACAATTTGTCTGCAAGCAAGAGAGCGAGTTCCCCAAGTACATTGTTTTGGATCCTCGTTTGCTCGCGGTTTTAGAAACTGTTTTGCAAAAAGTGAACGAAAGCGGCCACGCTTGCCCGACCTTGTCGGTCATGAGCGGCTACCGCACCCCGTTTTATAACCGCGCCATTGGCAATGTCACGACCTATAGCCGACATCTCTGGGGGGATGCGGCGGATATTTTTATCGATGCTCACCCGATTGACGGCGAAATGGACGATCTCAACAGAGATGGGGTCGTGAATCTCCGTGATACTGAGGTGCTCTACGATATTGTCTACAATTTATATGAACCGCGGGTCCAGCGGTTTCTCACTGGCGGCTTTTTTAATGCACCCATCCTACAGCAATTGCTTGTGAATGGGGCCGTCGAAGACCAAAGCGTACAGCGACTGATCACTGGCGGCTTAGCTCGGTATCGAGAGACTGGGGCGCATGGACCATTCGTCCACGTCGATGTGCGCGGGGTGTTCACTCGTTGGGGGCAATGACTGAAAAGTGCGGCGGCAGCCTCGGTGAGACGAGGGATGACGTCGAGTGGAATTTTTGAGAGCATTTTACCCACAACCGGGCGCGCTCACAGGTGCGCCTCTCTTCACGAGCCTCTAGTCTCAAGTTCGGTTCTGCGCTAGGGTCGCGAGAAGAAGAAGCAGCGATTCTCCAACCAGGAGCCTGCCTCCGTTGTCTTTGCGATAAAATGAAAGGAGCATGTATGGCTGACAATTTTTACTCCCCCGAAGGAATTAAAAGTCTGCGCAAACTGCGCAGTTTGCGCCCCGACCTGTTCAAGGCGTTCACGGAGTTCGACACAAAAGTGTTTGAAGAAGGCGCGCTAAATGTAAAAACGAAAGAGCTTATCGCTGTCGCCGCCGCGCATATTACCCAGTGTCCCTACTGCATCGACACCCATGTGAAGCGGGCGACAGCGGCTGGCGCTACAGAAGAAGAAGTGGCGGAGAGCATCTTCGTCGCAATGGCGTTACGCGCTGGCGGCGCCTTTGCGCATAGCAGCCTAGCAATGCATTCATTGGAACATAAGTAGACGGCGGAGCAAGCTGTGGCCGGTCTCCTGACCGCGCCACAAACCGCGCCGAACACCTCTGGTCAACGCTGTTGGCAGGGTCGGGAAACCTAGGCCAAGCAAAAGAGAACCCTATTCCTTTCGCCTTCCGCCTTTGTGTTCTTCCTCCTCCTTGACACTCCTGCCCTATGCTGTCTAATCTTCCTCGCAGCAACGTTGTTTCGTCATAGATAGATACTATTGTGAGATATCGTCAATCGCTAATTCCAACACTCCGTCAGGACCCGGCTGAGGCTGAAGTCGTCAGTCATCGCCTGCTTACCCGTGCGGGTATGATTCGCCAGGTTGCACGCGGCATTTATGATTTCCTTCCTCTGGGCCTGCGCGTCGTACGCAAGGTAGAAACCATCGTCCGCGAAGAAATGAACCGCGCTGGCGCCCAAGAAATTCTGATGCCGACAGTATGTCCGGCCGAGTTGTGGCAAGAAAGCGGGCGCTGGGACTACTATGGCAAGGAACTATTGCGCCTCAAGGATCGCCATGAACGTGATTTTTGTCTTGGCCCCACCCATGAAGAGGTGGTGACCGACATTATACGCCGCGAGATTCAATCGTACCGTGATTTGCCGATGAACCTTTACCAGATCCAGACGAAATTTCGCGACGAAGTGCGCCCACGATTCGGCCTCATGCGCGGTCGCGAATTCATCATGAAGGACGCCTACTCCTTCCATACTGATTTCGCGGATTGTCAACGCGAATATCAGAACATGTATGCAGCGTATCAACGTATTTTTGATCGTTGCGGCCTAAGCTATCGTCCAGTCGAAGCGGACACCGGCGCTATTGGCGGCACCATGTCGCATGAGTTTCAGGTGTTAGCGGACTCAGGAGAAGATGCGATTGTGAGTTGCGAAAAATGCGGATACGCAGCAAATGTAGAAAAAGCCGAATTGCCGCCTTCAGGCTCTCAGTCTGCAGTCCCCGGTCCTCAGTCTCTTAAAAAAGTGCATACGCCCGATGAACGAACCATTGAGAAAGTGTCCGCTTTTCTCGGCGAATCGCCAGAGCGGCTCGTCAAAACTCTGCTCTACGTGACAGACACCGGCGCCGTCGTGGCTGCGCTCATTCGTGGGGATCATGAACTCAGTGAACCCAAGCTGAAAAACGCGCTCGGCTGCCAATGGGTTGCTATGGCGGATGAAGACACGGTGGTGCAAGCCACCGGGGCCCCCATCGGGTTTGCTGGACCGCTGGGAATCAAAGCGACTGTGATTAGTGATTGGGCGCTCAACAGGGCGAAGGGATTGGTCTGCGGCGCTAACGAGCGGGATTATCATCTGACTGGACTTGACCAAGAGCGAGACCTGCCAGCGCTCACGTTTGCGGATATTCGTCAAGCGCAAGCCGGGGACCACTGTCCGCGTTGTCAGCAGGGGCAGTTCTCCGCGCATCGCGGCATTGAGGTCGGACAAACCTTCTATCTCGGCACGAAATACAGTAAAGCGCTTAACGCTACCTATCTCGACGCCCAGGGACAGCAGCATCCGATGGAAATGGGGTGCTACGGAATCGGCATTACGCGTACGGTTGCTGCGGCAATTGAACAGCATCATGATGAGAACGGCATTATTTGGCCGACGGCGCTGGCCCCAGTGATCGCTGAAATCGTGCCAGTCAATTGGAACGAGGCGACCCTGCGCCAAGCAGCGGAAGATCTCTATAGGCAATGCCTTACCGCAGGAGTAGATGTCCTGCTCGACGATCGCGATGAACGGGCAGGGGTGAAATTTAAGGATGCTGACCTGCTAGGAATTCCGCTGCGCGTGACGATCGGCAGCAAAACGCTCGCTCGCGGCATGGTGGAGCTGAAAGGGCGCACGGACAAGCAAGCAACAGAAGTCGCGCTTGATCAAGTGGTCAACACAATTGTTCACTCTAGTAAAGGAGTACCCTAAGAGTGGTCACTCTGTCTTGGCCGTTCCTCTCTGCCCGCCAGGGAGGAGCGAAACAACGGCTCATTTTCGCGCTTGATGTTGCTTCTATTGATGAAGTCAAGGAATATGTGTCTTTGCTCGTGGAGGAGGTTGGGCTGTTTAAAGTGGGCAAGCAACTTTTTCTCCACGGCGGCCCGCAAATCGTTCGTCTGATTCATGAAAAAGGTGGACAAGTATTTCTCGACCTCAAATTCCACGACATTCCCCGTACGGTGGCGAAAGCTGGAGTGGAGGCCACTCGCCTCGGGGTGCGCATGTTCAATCTGCACGCCTCGGGTAGTTTAGAAATGATGCGCTTGACTGTCCGAGAAGTAAATAAAGTATGTCGCGCAGAGAATTTGCGTCGCCCGAAGGTGCTCGCCGTTACCGTGCTCACGAGTTTGAGTAAAGAAGATCTTAAACGCACCGGCGTCGTAACCGGCGTGGAGAATCAGGTAGCCCGCCTCGCGAGATTAGCAAAAGAAGCAGGAATGGACGGAGTCGTGGCCTCCCCGTTAGAGGTTGCGCGCATCCGTCGCGAATGTGGGAAGAATTTTCTCTTAGTGGTGCCCGGAGTACGCTCACTGGGCGAATCGTGGGATGATCAAAAACGCGTGCTCACACCCGAGGAGGCGATGCGCGCCGGAGCAGACTACCTTGTGGTCGGCAAACCGATTCGCGACGCCAAAGATCCACGGGACGCAGCCCGCCAAATCGTACAAGAAATGGAGCAGGGGCGCATCTCGCCTTCCGAACGTGCGGTGCGTCTTTTCCGCGGCAATGTTGCTGTCAAAAAATAAATGCAGCCCTTTTCTTGACAGATGTAGGACAGCTCGCTAACAACGTAAGAGCGAGGAGGT
>CAZUFQ010000638.1:0-4635 GCA_964618735.1 uncultured Enterobacteriaceae bacterium | reverse complement strand
GACGCGTAGCAGAAGGCTATGTCGCAGAAGCAGACTTGATGAAATTTCGCACCGAAGCAGCTCGACTGGACACTCACATCACACGCTCCACCATAGAGTTTAATCAAGCGGCGACTCTGCTCACTGCATTGCTCGACTTGGCCGACCCCATTACTGCGGCCCGTCTCGTGAGACCACCGGCGCTTGCGCCCCCCAGCGGCGATCCAACGAGGTTGGCTCAACAAACAGTTGAACATTTGCCAGAAATCGTGTCCGCACGAGCGCGGCTTGTGCGTGCTCAGCATGCCCTGGAGCTAGAAAAGGCGCGTCGTCTTCCTGATCCCACGCTGATAGCTGGGTACAAACGGACAGGAGGGGCGGATACCCTTGTGACAGGGGTGATCGTGCCGCTGCCCCTGTTTGACCAGAATACTGGGAATATTGAGCGAGCAACCGCCGATGAACAGGCCGCAGCTTTTGAACTCGACACGCTGCGTAAGCAACAACTAGCAATGACAGTTGCCCTCATCCAATCCGCGCAAGCATTGACGGAGCGTGCACAGCAAGTCGATCAGGAACTCCTCCAGCCGGCGGAAATCGTTCGCCGCGCCGCGCGTTCCTCGTTTCGCGAAGGCGCGGCAAATATTTTACAGCTAGTTGATGCTGAACGTGTCTACACGGAAACCCAAAGAGAAGCGCTCGAACTGCAACTCGAAGCCTACGCTAAATCCTTTGAAGCCAATTTGCTGCTGAAAGAGGACGGACAGCCGTGACGCTTCCACAAGAAGACGTGCAACTCTCATCGCCGGCGTCGCCTCGACGCTGGGCCCCGCGAGCGCTACTAGCGGTCACAGGAATAGGAGTCATCCTGTGGCTCGCCTACATCGGCGTCCACCGACGCGAGCAAGACACAGTCGCGCCAGCATCGACAATGACAAGGAACGAACGCACCATCGTTTTATCCGAAGCCGCCCAACGCGACGCGGGCGTCGTTGTTGACACAGTACAAACAAAAACCCAGAGCGTACGCTTGGAAGCGCCAGGCGTGCTGTCGCTTGATGAAACTCACACTGCGCGCATCGGTTCACTGGTGGACGGACAGATCGTCTCGGTCTCAGCCCAAATTGGCGACCGTGTCACGCTAGGGACAGCACTCGCTGAAATTCATAGTCATATCATGCACGACGCCTGGGCTGACTATCGGAAGGCGATTGCCGACCGGCAACGGCGACAAAGTGAACTCTCCTACACAGCACAAGCAGAGCGACGCGCCCAGCGGTTATATGCAGACAAAGCCATTTCCCTCCAAGAGTTACAAAAGTCACAAGTAGAGCAGGTTGCCGCGGAACAGGCGTTGGTTATGGCCAGAACTGAAGTGCGACGCGCCGAGGAGGCCCTGCAACATCTAGGCATTACCTTGGGGGATGATCCACGTGGGGAAAGCGGAGAACAAATCCCGGTCAAGAGTCCACTCACCGGAGCCGTCTTAGAAAAAAGTGTGACAGAGGGGACAGCAGTGACTTCAGGCATGCAACTGTTTGTCGTTAGCGATCTGTCGACGTTGTGGGCGCTGGCGGAAGTCGATGAAACCCAATTGGCGCGGCTCACCGTTGGGTTGCCGGTGGAGATCCGGGTGGCGGCATATCCCGAAGAAAAATTTCCCGGCTCGATTATTTTCATTGGCGACACATTAGATCCCAAAACTCGACGCGTCACTGTGCGGTGCAGAGTCCCGAATAAGGATGGCAGGTTGAAACCGCAGATGTACGCAACCTTATCGTTCGGCGAGGGCGAGCGGCGTACGTTGCTCGCTATTCCCTCTCCGGCGGTGCAGGAACTCGACGGAAAAACCATGGTCTTTGTCGTCGAACCCCAAGGCGGCTTCACCGCCAAAGAGGTGACGCTCGGAACAGAAGTCGATGGTTGGATCGAAGTCCTCTCGGGCCTGCAGCCAGGCGAGCGTCTCGTCACAGCTGGCGGGTTCCTGCTGAAATCGCAACTCTCCAAATCCGCCGCAGGCGACGACGAGTAGACATGACTCTCCTTAATCGCTTCGTTGCCGGGGCCCTACGCCAACGACTGTTCGTGCTCTTCTGCCTGATCGGACTTTTGGTGGCTGGCTATTTTGCCTATCAAGGCGTTCCGGTCGAAGCGTTTCCGGATCTTACCAACAATCAAGTCGTCGTTGTCGTGGAAGCGCCAGGACTTGCCGCTGCTGAGGTTGAGCAACGCATCACCTATCCTCTTGAGACTGCAGTGATGGGAGCGCCCGGCGCCGAGCAAGTCCGGTCCTTGTCAAAGTTCGGCCTTGCACTCATCACCATTGTTTTTGAGGATAGGACGCCTATCTATTTTGCTCGCCAGCTGATTACGGAGCGCCTCGCCGACGCCCGCGAACGCCTCCCGGCAGGCGTCAACCCAATGCTGGGTCCTGTCGCCACCGCCTTCGGAGAAATTTATCAGTACCTCGTTGAAGGCAACGGCGTAGATGCGATGACTGCGAAAACTGTCCACGATTGGGAAGTTCGCCCTCGTCTCCGTTCGGTGAAAGGGGTCAGTGAAATTAACTCTTGGGGCGGATTGACCAAGCAATTTCACATCATCGTTGATCCTGGCAAGCTGGAAAAATACGGGCTCTCTCTCCACCACATCTTTCAAGCGGTCGCCAATAACAACACGAACTTTGGCGGTGGTTTCATCGAGCATCATTCGGAGCGCTACACGGTGCGAGGGCTCGGCCTCACCGCTGGTGAGGAAGATCTACGTCACATCGTCCTCGCCTCAGATAACGGGACGCCCATCTTTGTCAGCGACGTGGCCGAAGTACAAATCGCACCGATGCCGCGGCATGGCGCGGTGACACATGATGGACAGGGAGAGAGCGTCGCTGGGATGGTCATTGCCCTCAAAGGCGAGAACGCCAAGGTCGTCTCTGAGCGTGTAAAAGCACGCATCGCCGAGATCGAAAAAACTCTCCCGCACCAGATCGAGCTCCGCCCTTTCTACGATCAAACTGAAGTCATTGATCGGACCACACACACCCTACTCAAAAATCTGCTCGAAGGCTCACTGCTCGTGATCTTCGTCCTGCTCGTTTTTCTGAGAGACGTGCGCGCAGCGTTTTTGGTTGCGTTGGTCATTCCTCTCGCTATGCTCACTGGATTTATCGGCATGCGCTTCTGGGGCGTCTCAGCAAACCTTATGTCGCTTGGCGCCATCGACTTCGGCTTGATTGTCGACGGTGCAGTAGTGATGATGGAAAATTTTATTCGTCATCGCAGCGAGCGGGGCCGACACGTTGGCCCAAGACAACATGCCGACTCCCCACAACAGCGGCTTGAGTTCTTCAGCGGCGCAGCAACGGAAGTTGCGCAACCAATTTTGTTTGGCGTACTGATCATCATTGCTGTGTACCTGCCGATTTTTACCTTGCAAGGCTTGGAAGGAAAAATGTTTCGCCCTATGGCGATCACGGTCTGCTCCGCGATTTTAGGCTCACTCATTCTTTCACTCACAGTGATTCCTGTGCTGTCCTCTTTTCTGCTGCGCCTTGACCGGGGAGAACACGAAGAGCACTGGTTCCAGTGGCTCCGTCGCCGTTACCTTGTTACTCTTGCCGACGCGATGAACCACCGTGTTCGTACGGTGCTCGCGGCGCTTGTCATTGTCACGCTCGCCATTAGCTCTCTCCCTTTTTTGGGAACAGAATTCATGCCAAAGCTCGACGAAGGGTCGATCCTCATTGAAACCCGCAAACTACCGTCGATCTCTCTCAGCGACTCCATAGAAATCTCTTCCCGGATCGAGCGGATACTCCTTCGCTTTCCAGAGGTAAAACGCATTGTCACGAAAATTGGGCGACCGGATGTGGCGACTGAAGCGATGGGCATCTATCAAGGGGATATTTACGTGATCCTGCATCCAGAAGAAGAATGGACCACCGGTCGTGATAAAGAGGCGCTGATTCAAGCGATGGCGGACACACTGTCACAGTTGCCCGGCGTCTCGTTTAATTTTACGCAGCCGATGGCCATGCGTCTGGATGAAGTCGTCTCCGGCGTAAAATCTGATGTCGCTGTGAAAATCTTCGGCCCAGACTTCGTAACCTTAGAGAGGCTTGGGCAACAAGTGCAAGAGATGGTCTCGCCCATACGGGGCATCGCCGACTTGCAGGTGGAAGTCCTTTCTGGGGCCGCCCAACTGCAAATTGTGATCGATCGAGAAGCCATGGCTCGGTACGGGTTAAACGTCGCCGATGTGCGCGACGTCATCGAAACCGCGGTAGGCGGGGCCACAGCTACTGAGGTGCTCGATGGGGTGCGACGCTTCAGCGTGGTCGTGCGATTCCCAGACGAATTGCGGACCAATCCCGCGGCGATTCGCGCCATCCTTCTGACCGCGCCGGGCGGGGAGCGCATTCCGTTAGAACGAGTAGCAAACATTGAAACAGTGCGCGGTCCGGAAGTCATTAATCGGGAAGATGGGGAACGACGGATCGTGGTGAAAATGAACGTGCGCGGGCGTGACATCGGCAGTTTCGTCGCGGAGGCGGAGCAAAATCTCACAGCCTCCCTTCATTTGCCTTCAGGCTACTATCTGCGCTGGGGCGGACAATTTGAAAACCAACAGCGGGCCATGCGGCGATTGGCGATTGTC
>CAZUFQ010000637.1:0-4641 GCA_964618735.1 uncultured Enterobacteriaceae bacterium | reverse complement strand
AAATTTGTGAAATTACACGAAAAGGTTGGCGCCGGAAAGGTACAACTGCATTTCCGGTTCTGAAAAAGCGCCACGGGCGTCAATGAGCCCGTGGGCATCAGCACTATTACTCACAAATGTGTCTGTCGCATCCATCACGACAGTCTGATTACAATTCGGGTGGGTCGTGCGTATAACGCGGCGGTGGGCATTTCCCTCGCCACTCGGATCGGCGCCGCCTCAGGCGCGAATTCATACTCCACTTCGGCGACTTGACCCATGCCGCCACCGGCAAGGCGAATCCTTTCCCCCACTCGCGGGATCACTGGCAAGGTGTCAAAAGGGACGTGCCAGGTTTGCCCTGATATTTCCAATACTAAACACTGAGCGTCTACGCTCCGCGCCGTTTCTATATCGAGAATAGGCTCTTTTTGTTCAGGCATGACAATCTCCTCTGTATGTTGATTGTTCTTGCTGTTTACTAGCTAAAATTGAGCAACAAGGGCGCCAGAGGGAAAAACAAAACCGAACGAAAAAATACGGCAATGTGTGACAGACATTATCAGAAAGAAGGTTACCTACTGTGCGTTGTCGCCCTTAGAACCCCTGGACATACGCCGCCACATCCGTCACCGCCTGCGCATCAAGCGTGGAGGGATAGAGGCGGGGCATCTTCGCCGAGGGGTTTTTAATCCAGTTCTCCGTGGCGGCAAAATCGAGGCGCGCATGCACGCCGGTCAATGCCGGACCAGAACCACCCTCACCGTGGTTACCATGGCAGGCTGCACAGTTCTTGCCGAACAGCTCCTTGCCGCGCCCGACATCCGGAGAGGCAAGCGCCGCAGTCGCTGAAGCCGGCGCTGGGGACGCAACAGCTTGCGGTCCTGGGGATGCTCCTCCTGCGTGTTGGCGTTCTCCCAGTGCGTAGATGATGACCGTTGGTTTGCCGTTCTCGCCAAAGGACAAGCGCGATGAAGCATTGCCCGAGGCGATGGCTACGTACTGCGTGTCGCCGCGCGCATAAGTGATCACGCCGCCTGCCACTGCCCCGCCAGTCGCTGTTTTCAACAACACATTGCCGGTGGTGGAGTCGAGCGCAAGGAAATTGCCGCCCATATCGCCCGTAAAGATGACACCGCCCGCAGTTGGGGTAATACCAGCCACTACGGGCGCGTCGGCGTGATACTGCCAGCGCAAGGCGCCGGTATCAGGATTGGCGGCGCTTACCCATCCACTACGATTCTCATCATATTCCCAACTTCCGGCGAGCAGGAATTTCCCAGGCTCAAACTTCACCTCATCGGACTTGATCGTCGCACACCAGTCAACGGAGCCCACGACAATTTGTTTAGTTTTCTGATCATAGGCGGGTCCATTCCATTCCACCCCGCCCACTGGCCCTGGGCAGCTATGGACTCCTTGAGCGTTCGGCGTTTGTTCGGGCTTTTTGATGGTCGTCACAGGGGTCATGAACGATCGCTCGTAGGTTTCGCGATTGATGCCGTAGAGATAACCGTCCTTACTTCCTACTGCCGCCATAGGTTCGCCCGCGCTGTTCCAATACAGCATCGGCGCCGCACCGAGATCCAGATCTAGCGCATCATTCGGCGTCATCTGGTGCCACCACTTGAGCGCGCCCGTGCGGGCGTCGAGCACCACCATGCTATTGGTGAAAAGATTGGCTCCTGGTCTATGGTTCGGTGCGAAATCGGGCGCCGGATTGCCGACCGGGGCGAAGACCTCGCCGCTGGCCATATCAAGCGTATACGTGGTCCAGCTGCCGCCGCCCCCGTAACGCGCGCTCTGCCAATTCTTCCAGGTCTCTGCCCCTGCCTCTGTCCCGCGCGGGATGGTATTAAAACGCCATACCTCGCGCCCGTTCTCCTGCTCGTAGGCCATGATCCGTCCACGAATCCCCCAATCACTGCCAGCCGCGCCAATGATCAGCAGTCCTTGCCAAATCGCGGGTGCAGCGCTGAAGAATTCTCCCTGTGCTGGATCTCCCACTTGTTGCTGCCAGAGTGTCTTGCCGCTAGCCGCGTCGATTGCCAGCAGGCGGGCATCAGGCGTCCCACGGAACAGCCGTCCGTTGGCGAAGGCTACACCGCGGTTAATCTGAAAAACATCTTCTTGTTCTGGCTTGTACACATTACGCCAGTGCAGCGTACAGTTCGTTGCATCGACTGCCAGGGTGTCATGCGCATTAGTAAGATACAGCGTTCCGTCAATTTCTAAGAATCCAGCCTGGAACGTGCCTGAATCGTCTACCTTCAGACGACAGACTTCCGTCAGTGAGGCCACGTTCGCTGCCGTGATCTGATCCAGAGGCGAATGACGTTGGCCATTCACCGTCCCATTGTAGCTCAGCCAATCCGTATCGGCTGGGCCAGAGGCCGTGCTAATTCCTGAGGCCAGCAACGTCGCCGCTAATATGCATGCAGTCCACGTATGGCGCCGTATCGTTCCCTTACACTTCATAGAATCTCCTTCATCTTCCTGACACGCTCCCGCCAGTTTGTAACGAGCTTCAGCACGTTACCACAAGGTTGGGTTTGGGTGCGAGAACGGGGAGGTTTGGCGAGTCAGCGGTTATAAGTCTGCCAAATACGACCCCTGCTGCCGCGCCGTCGTATACACTGGCGGCTGGAATCCTTTGGCTTTGCCTGCCCTTCCGAACTAAGTGCAGATCATAGAGGTTCCCTATCATCAGAGGTTGCTGGAATTTCCGCGTGAGTATATCTGAAGGATCAACTGCGAGGATCTAGGCTCTCTTGATAGTTGTGCTCCCCTCATCGCTTGTCTTTGCCTAGCCCCGTAAGGTCGCTTTCTGGAGGAAAATGTCATTGTAAGCTCACTGTTCCATGTTAGAGTTTGTGGCAGCTGGCTGCATCAGTCTAGCTGTCTTGCTAAAACTCCCAGTAGGTGGGGGATCTGCTGGGTGCTGGTGCTCCTGCTGTGTTCTGCAGGAGTAAGGGCTGAGGAAAAAGCAGCGACTGTCTCCCCTATGCTGAAAGTCGCAACGTTCAATCTGCTCCATGGAGGCGTCTTTTCTGGTATGGTAGGCGACGCCCAGCATCTCGACCAGCGATTGGCAATGGTGGAGGCGACATTACAACAACACAACGTAGATATTATTGGGGTACAAGAAGCGTCCACCAGTCGAGGACGGGGCAATACCGCCGCCCGTCTCGCGGCCCGCTTAGGATTCTACTATGTCTATGCTCCTGCAGCCTTTCGTCTTTTTCGCAGCGAACGCTTGAATACTATTGTTTCCTGGCTCATGAATTTCAGCGAAGGGCCAGCGCTGCTCAGCCGCTTCCCCATTACAACATGGGTCGCCTATGATCTGCCTAGGTGCGGGCATTGGACTGATCCGCGGGTCCTCCTTCTTGCCACTCTGCAGACTCCGTGGGGACCCATACTCGCGGCCTCCACCCATACTTCGGGTGATCCGTGTCAACATCGTTACATCGTTGAGCTGCTCCGCAATTGGCGGAGTGACTTTCCCATCCTCTTAATGGGAGACTTCAACGCCGCAGAGCGTTCGCCGGCCATGTCTATGTTCACAGCCGAGCAAGGGTTTCTTGATGTGTTTCGAATCCTGCAACACAATGCCCCTGGATTCACGTGCTACCAAAACCCATTTCTCCCGACTCCTACCGTCTCTCGTCGTATTGATTATCTCTTCGTACTGCCTGGCAAAACCTTGCTTGTACAACTCCACACCAGCACGGTCTTCTTGAATAACCCCGAACAGCTGTCCGACGGAGAGTCGTTATGGCCTTCAGACCACTATGGCGTTTTGGCCGAACTCGGTCTTCAGCCTACGCTGACAGCAAGCCTCCCGAGATGACTCCACTCGCGCTGAGGAGAGACTCCCTCTTCCTCAGTCCGGTGAAGGAGAGTAAAGGAAAAAGCGACAAAGTCTTGTGGAAATACGGCAATTATCGAGACGCCTATGAAATTCGGCCTTTTCTACCAACTCCCCTGCGCTACGGCGCAAGATGCAGCCACACGATACCAAGAAACGATGGAGCAGATTGTATATGCGGAGGAACTTGGCTTCCACGCGGTCTGGCTCGCAGAATTACACTTCAATCCCCAGTTCTCCATCATGCCGGCACCGTTGCTGGTGGCCGCTGCCCTTGCCCAGCGCACCACGCGCATTCGTCTAGGCACTGCGGTAGTATTGTTGCCCCTCCAGCATCCAGTGCGTACGGCAGAGGAGGCTGCGGTGGTGGACTTGCTCAGCCAGGGACGCCTGGAACTTGGCGTCGGGCGCGGCATGATTGCTATCCATTTTCAGGGATTCAATGTCCCGCGCGAAGAAAGTCGCGAGCGTTTCGAGGAAGCCTTGACGATTCTCACGCGCGCCTGGACGCAAGAGACCATGCAATTTCACGGCAAACATTTTTTCGTGCCAGAGACCTCGGTCGTTCCCAGGCCCCTACAGAAACCGCACCCACCGCTGCGCATCGCCGCCAACAGTCCGGAGACGGCGCTCTTTGCCGGAGAACAGGGCTATCCAGTATTTATCGCCTCGCCCATCAACACCGGAGGAAAACTCGTTGAACAAGTAGAACGGTACCGCCAGGCTGTCCACGCTGCAGGTCATGATACGAGCAAAGGAGCAGTAGCGATTGCCTTTCCGGTGTATGGGGG
>CAZUFQ010000636.1:0-4641 GCA_964618735.1 uncultured Enterobacteriaceae bacterium | reverse complement strand
AGAGTTTGCAGACAGGAACGCACCTCGAGGCGCGCTTGCACGATCGACGTGCTGCCCGCAAACGGGGATGAGGCGGCCAACGCGAAACCTTTGATTAGCCGTGAGGAGCACGCCCACGGCAACAACATTGCCAGTCTTTCGATCGACCGTATCGGCTACCGGGGGACGTGCTCGCGGAGTTGTTCCGCCTGCCGCCTTCACTCTTAACGAGGGAGGAGATGAAGTGCGCTGTTCGGGCGGCGCGACGACCAGCCCGTGGAAGCGTACGCGGCACGGGCACGGCTGGCAATTTCGCTTCCGGGCTTCGCAGTGTCGCTCGTGTCCGTTGCGCGTGCTGTCTTTCCCCTGACCCCAAAGGGGGCTGCACCGTCGCCAAGAGCGATTGCGAAGCGCAGCACCACGCGGCGCAGCGACGCGCGCAGACTGCCGCGTATTACGAGGGGAGCCGCGGGCATCCGCGCATTGAGCGCAAGTTAGCGGAGCTGGTTCGCTGGCACGCCGGGCGCCGGACCCGCTATCGGGGCCGCCTGCGGGTGAAGATTCAGTACGTGCTGACCGCCGGCGTCGTCAATTGCAAACGGATGGTGAAGCTGCTCAGTCTCCCGCTGCCGCCGCAGCTTGCCCAACGTGCGGCCCGAAACCATTGGATAATAAGGTGAGCGGTGCGAACATCTTGCTATCTTCGAGAGTCTTCGCCCTAGGAAATTGTGGAGTTGATTTCTTTCAAGGATTAGCCTCAAAGCATTATAGCAGAGCAATCGGCTGACTTTTTAAGCGATCTCCTTGGAGAGGGTAACCTCCCTGGCTACCCGATTAGCCCGCATTGTTTCCATTTCGTGAGGCAATGGCAGTAAAGATGCCATACTTTGGATTCCACGGATTTCTTGCACTTAGAATATTCATCACAATATTTTTCCAATTTGGACTCCGTTTCGAAACCAATTCTGGAGTCGGGGATGAGATAATATCAACACTGAAATTAGCCATTGTAAACAGAGTCTCTATCTCATCTAACGGAAATCCTGCGCCAGGCCGATTATGTACTTCCGCCTGTACATTCAGCTTTGCCTCGTCTGTGTTGCGGAATATGTACTTAGCACGCATGAAGTAGCTTAGCACCTTGTAGGCAGGAAACCGTGCGTTGAAGACCATGATTGCTAGCCGACTCCATGCCATTTGATCTCTGCTAGGTTCAGAGTCTATTACTATTCCGCCAAATTTGCTGCATATACGAATTGACTCGGTAATAGCATTTTTCCAATCGAAAATATGATGTAGAGCTGAAGACTCAGTGATAATATTTATTGACTCATCTGCAAAGGGCATATTAGATGCGTTCCCACAAACAACCAGACATCCTGTTTGCTTGCGGGCACTTCGGAGATTGCTCAATGATACATCTATACCGATTTGGAGGAACCCAAATTCCTTCAGCCAGCCTATTACTTGTCCTGGTCCACAGCCGAAATCGAGATGATACAATCGAGACTGCTCGTCTCTGCCGGCAGAAGAAGCAAACCCACTGCGACGAAGATCAAGTATCCTTCTGACTGCTTGTCGCATTCTCTTGGCGATTTGGGGATTTTGCCGAGAATAGAGATTGTAGTTATCTGAAATACTGTCGTATATCGCTACATTGGCGTCAATTGTAGAAAATGCATCAGTATGAGAAGCATTAATGTCAGCATATATACGTTGAAGGTCAGCGTCCCACATTATGGGAATATTATCTTTCGTAATTGGATACTGCATATTGCAGTTATTGCACAGCAAATGTTTATCACAGAGTTGAATTGGAGTATTTACCTTAGATGCTCCACTTCTGATTTCAATTGTCCTGCATGAGCGACATGCTGGACATTGAAGCAATGGCAACAGAGCTTCAATGGACTCGCCAAATGTATTCATGCCTGCAACTCCTTTGTTGCTATGGCGGGCTAACGCCCCATACGCGTCAAGTTAACGGGCTAAGTACTGAAAAGTGACGGGTGCGAAGCTAATATCAAATGCCCAGTCCCGTCAATAGCTGCTTGAATTTGTATCAAGACAGAATAATTGTCCAGGACGGCAAGGTCAAAGAATTTTGGGCAAGTGAGAAATTGTAAACACAGGATAAGCGCGAGATCAGACGCTGGCGCGCAGCAAATCACCGACTCGACCTTCAGCCTTGCGAATATCCTCCTCGTACTTGAGTACGAGGTTTAATGTACGGCGTACGCTGGGCGCGTCGAGTTCTTTGACTCCCAATGCAACCAGCGCACGCGCCCAGTCGAGGGTCTCCGCAATGCTGGGCGTTTTTTTGACATCTAGCTTGCGCAGACCGCTGACGAAGCGGGCGACCTGCCGTTGTAAGCGTTCGTCTAACTCCGGAACTTTGAGTGCAATGATCCGCGCTTCATCTTCAGCATTGGGAAAATCGATGTACAAATGCAAACATCGTCGCTTGAGCGCTTCGGACAGTTCGCGTGTACGATTCGAGGTCAGGATCACAACTGGCTTATGAATGGCGCGCAATGTCCCTAATTCCGGCACGCTGACCTGAAAGTCGCTGAGAACCTCGAGAAGAAACGCTTCGAATTCCTCATCAGCCTTGTCTATCTCGTCAATGAGCAGCACCACTCGACGCGGGGCGCTGATTGCTCGTAGCAACGGGCGTTCGAGCAGATAGTCGCGCGAGAAGACGTGACTAGACACATCCTCCCATCCGTGCTGCTGGGCAGCGTCGGCTTGAATACGCAGCAATTGCTTTTGGTAATTCCACTCAAAGAGGGCGCGCGCTTCGTCAAGCCCCTCGTAGCATTGTAATCGCACCAGTTCGGTATGTAGGAGTTCGGCAAGGACTTTCGCAACTTCGGTTTTCCCTACACCTGCAGGTCCTTCGATGAGCAGCGGCTTCTCTAACACGAGAGCGAGATACACTGCAGTTTCGACTTTGGCAGTAGTGATATAGCGGCCCTGCTTCAAGCCGCGCTGCACGAAGTCGAAGGTAAGTTCCATGGGGACATCAATGGCTCAAAATAAGAGCGAAGCGAGGTGCACACTTTTCTTCACGTTTCTCAGACTTCTACGATAAGACCATCGTGAGCACATTCAAGAGTGACCTCATCCATTCGTTCAAGGACTTCACGCCCAAGGTGACTCAGCAGCAGTCTCTTACAACCCAAACGGTTACTCTCCGCAGCAATGCGAGGGTAGCTGACATGAAAGGTGGTCTGGGACTGGAAATAGCAACACTCGCAGATAAAAAGGTCCGCGCCTTTGGAATAACGGACGAGGTCCTCATTCCATCCACAATCTCCAGAATATAAAAGAGACTTACCATCTACAGTCGCACGATATCCAAACGAAAGATCTCTCTCTTGATGGGGAACACGGAAAGGAAACAACTCAACACCAGATAATGTGTATAGTTGTTCGGGAGACATTTCGCAAAATTCAAGGGGAAAGCACAAGGGGCGCTCAGACAATTCACGATACATCGCCCGGTATAACGCCCAGACTCGATCTTTTGTTCCCGGCGGTCCAGTAATCACTAACGGACGGCTGCGTGGTCGTTCGTACAAATACTCAAGAAACAGAAAAGGCAGGCCGCCAAAATGATCGCCATGCAAATGGCTGATGGCCACAAAGTCGATACGATCAGCCGAGAGGCCTAGGGTTTTCAACGCAAGTAGTGAGGTCGCCCCGCAGTCTAGTAGGAAACTCACCTGACCAGTTTCAACCAGATAACCGCTGTGACGCCGACCACCGTTACAGAATGCGTCACCAGCGCCAAGAACTGTAATACGCATGAGCAATCTCTTGTCTAGACCTTCCTCGTCAGATTTTTCTGGTTCTATCGTTTTCGCCGTGACTGGGCAAGAGTAACAATCTCAAAGGAAGGAATAGAGGCTGCTCTATACTACGGTCCGCAGCGCTTCCATCAGGCCCCCTTTTGCCCTCTTTCAGGTCCGGCGTCATCCTTAATCCACACTTTTAATATACTACAAACAACAAAGGCTAGAGAAATCTTACTTCCCTAGCCTTCTCAAAGTGCGATCTCGGATAGCGCCTCGATTGAAAAATCGAGAACACATTATGAAGTTAACTCTGAGGCGAGTGCGGCATCTTCTCTCTCAGTGAGATCAGAAGCGGTAGACAAAGCTGGAGACCAAGCCACATGTTGGAAGGTCGGCGCCGCATGGCTCAGGGCGCTGAGAATCGCCTGCATGTCTCCTTTTTCTGCAAGCTGCTCTAACATGTTAATTGTGGCGTCCAAAGAAAGAAAATCCGGCATCCATCCAGGACAAATACGATGGATCTTTTGTAGGCTACACGGCTCCACGTTCTCGTCCTTGCCCACCAATTCCTCATACAGTTTCTCTCCAGGCCGCAAGCCAGTATACGTAATAGCAATCTCCTCTTCTGGAATAAACCCGGACAGTCGAATCAGATGGCGGGCCATGTCAAGCACTTTGATTTGCTCTCCCATGTCGAGCACGAAAATCTCACCGCCCCTCGCCAGCGGGGCTGCTTGTAACACGAGTTGGGCTGCCTCGGGAATAGTCATGAAATAGCGGGTAATTTTTGGGTCCGTCACGGTGACCGGGCCACCAGCCTTTATTTGCCGGAGAAACACCGGCACAACACTTCCATTACTGC
>CAZUFQ010000635.1:0-4647 GCA_964618735.1 uncultured Enterobacteriaceae bacterium | reverse complement strand
AATAGGCCGCGCTCTCAACGCCAAACCTGACGAGCGCACGACTATGTTTCATTTCTCATTCGGCGGGTTCACAGGTTCAGGCGGTAATCGCTACGGTGGTGGTTCGCCGTACTAAACAAAATGGACAGTCCGTGTTTTAGAAAAGAGAATTAACGACTCCGTGCTACGGAAAAGTCGTATACCAGAGAGGGGAATAGGAACCCGCATGCGCAAAACACTCGCGTCGCTACTCATAGCAGGCTTCGTGTGCAGCCCAGTATTAGCTTGGACCGAAGAATTAAAGATTGGCTATGTCGATTTACAAAAAGCCCTGAACGAATCTGAAGCTGGCAAGCAGGCAAAAGAAAAGTTTAAGGGAGAAGTCGATCGCATGGAGCAAAGCCTTGAGAAACGGAAACAAGAAGTAGAAAAGCTCAAGGAAGAACTCGAAAAGAAGGGCCTGCTCCTCAAAGAAGAAGAACGTGAGTCGCTTGAACGCGATTATCGACAGAAGATGCGCGATTTTGAACGCCAATACAAAGACTCCCAACAAGAACTCCAGATCAAAGATAGAGACATGACTGGCCGTATTCTGGAAGACCTTCGGCAAGTGATCCAAAATATGGGTGAACAAGGAAGCTACACAGTCATTCTGGAAGGCAACAACACTGTCGTGCTGTATGGATCAAAAGCCATCGATTTAACGGATTCGGTTATCAGAACCTATAACTCCAGAGGTTCGAAAGTATCATCAGCCAAATAAATACGCACAGCACGAACCGGCCGTCCGTCTCACCTGACAGCAGCATAATGAAAGATTCTTCAGCGATTGCGGCGATTCTGCCGCACCGATATCCATTTCTGTTAGTCGATCGCGTCATTGAGGTCGAGCCTGGTAAGCGAATCGTGGCGCTCAAGAACGTGACAATCAATGAACCATTTTTTACCGGTCACTTCCCTCATCGTCCGATCATGCCGGGCGTGCTCCTTTGTGAAGCAATTGTCCAAGCCGGCGGTTTGCTCGCTTACGACTCCTCTCCCATAGAAGCAGCCTCTGGCAAGGCGATCGCGATGCTCACCTCGTTGGATCGCGTCCGTTTCCGTCACCAAGTCATACCAGGAGATCAAATACGACTCGAAGTTGAAACAGTGCGCCGCCGAGGTCTGTTTTGGAAAATGCGCGGGGTAGCACGCGTCGATCAGAAAATCGTCGCAGAACTGGAATGCACGTTCGTCTTTGACGTCGAACGCCCAGAGGAGGCTCCGACATGAATCGAGCGGACGTCACTATCCACCCTTCTGCTATTATCTCCTCTGGCGCTGAACTCGACAGCGGTGTAGAAATCGGCCCTTACTCTGTCATTGGGCCGCATGTGTCTATCGGAAAAAACACTTGGGTGGGGCCGCATGTTGTCATAGATGGGCGTACGAGAATCGGTGCTGAAAGTCGGATTTTTCAATTTGCGAGTGTCGGCGCTATTCCCCAGGACAAAAAATATCGAGACGAAGAAAGTGAACTTCACATTGGTGACCGCAATGTCGTCCGTGAGTTTACAACATTGAATCCAGGGACTGCGGGCGGAGGCATGATTACCCACGTCGGCAATGGTAATCTCTTTATGGCTTATTCGCACGTCGCCCATGATTGCCAGATTGGCGACAATGTCGTGCTGGCCAACTGCGCCACGCTCGGAGGCCACGTCATTGTCGAAGACTATGTCGGCATTGGCGGACTTGTCGGCGTGCATCAGTTCATTCGCCTCGGAGAATCTGCTTATCTCGGGGGCGGCTCGATGGTGTCACTTGATGTTCCACCCTATTGTACAGTCGTCGGCGACCGCGCTCATTTACACGGCCTGAATTTAGTCGGCTTAAGACGGCGCGGCTGGACGAACGAGCAAATTGCGCTCCTCAAAAAATCCTACCGGACCATATTCTCGGAAGGGGCTCCACTGAAAGAAGCGCTAGCAACTGTACGGAGCACGGCAGGCCATTCCACAGCGATCAAGCATTTTGCTGACTTCATCGAAACCTCGACGCGAGGCATCTGTCGCCCGCGCGGCAACGGCGATCCCGAAGGCTCAGAGGAGGAGGCGTAATCTTGTCCGCGACTTCCTCCAGTAAAGGCAGATTAGGTTTAATCGCTGGGAGTAGTCGCTTCCCACTGATTTTCGTGGAAGCAGCACAGGCGGCAGGCGTCGACCTTGTTGTCGTCGCTCATCAAGGCGAAACACTCCAAGAAATTGCCACGCTGATTCCAACCCTCACTTGGGTGCGCGTAGGCGAACTCGGAAAGATTATCGCGACCTTACAAGCAGCCAACGTAACGCAAGTTGTCATGGCAGGCGGCATCCACAAATCAGGAGCTTTGACTAACATTCAGCCAGACGAACGAGGGCTCGCCTTCATTAGTCGGCTACCAAGTTTACAAGATGACGTCATCTTACGCGGCGTGGCGCAGGAACTTGAGAGCGAAGGACTGACCGTCGTTGAGTCCACCCAGTTTCTTTCCTCCCTGCTGCCGCAACCCGGGGTGCTCACGTTGACGACGCCGGACCAACAGCAGTGGAATGACATTTACTTTGGCTTCGCGGCGGCGCGCGATCTGGGACGCTGGGATATTGGCCAAAGCATCGTCATAAAACGCAGAGCAATCATAGCTGTCGAAGGTATAGAAGGCACTAACGCGGCGATTCGACGGGGAGGCGAACTCGGTGGTCAAGGCACAGTCGTGATCAAGCTCAGCAAGCCACAACAAGACTTGCGCTTCGATGTCCCCGCAGTCGGTCCAGAAACAATAGTTACTATGCAAGAAGTGAACGCGGCAGTACTAGCAATCGAAGCCGGCAAGACGCTCATGATTGATAAAGAGGAAATACTTCGTTGTGCGAACAACTCTGGTATTAGCATTGTCGCTCTCGCAGCCGCGCAAACGGCGACGACAAAATAGCCCTGACAACCATATCGGATCACTTTCCTTCTAGAGTCAGGAGTTGACTCCTTCCTGGGAAAGTGGCAGTATTTCCCTTCCTCTTCTCTCTTCTTCATAGAGTTTTTTATGGGGCTGTAGCTCAGTTGGGAGAGCGCTTGAATGGCATTCAAGAGGTCGTCGGTTCAATTCCGATCAGCTCCACTCCTATTTCTCCTCGAAACCATTTCCACTTAGTGATCTTCCATAAGAGCCACAGACTGCGCAACATGTCGCTTGATGGCTGTTGTAGTGGCTGTCGGTCCTTTGGGGAGACGTTGCACTGCTTCTAAGGATTTGATGCAGGGCTTCACCATGCGCCAATAAGCACCCCGGGAGAGTGATCCAGACGATAAAAAAACTCCGAAGAGCTAACCATGCTGCATGAGACCCTTAAGGGAAAGTTCATGAAGAAACCGGGTTTGCCTTTTTCTTGTCTTCTTTATCTCACCAATTTCCTAGTTTGTCTGCTGTTTTTTTTCACTCCTTCTACGGAAGCGCGCGAGGAATGGATTGCCCGAGCGGTTTCAGTGCAGGGAACCGTAGAGACCCAAAGGGTGGGTGAGACGCTATGGCAACCAGTGAAATTAAATGACCAATTCCGCCCCGGTGATCAAATTCGGGTATTGGAAAGGAGCCGAGCAGATGTTGCCCTGCTTGACCAATCGGTTCTCCGTCTGAACGAAAACACAATGATCACCCTTCAAGCAGTGAAGGAAGAATGGACTGGGGTGGTCAACCTGCTTAGCGGCGCTGCTCATTTCTTCAGTCGCGGACCCCGGAGCCTGGAGGTGCAGACTCCTGTTATCATTGCAGGAGTCAGGGGAACCGAGTTTTTCATCAACGTTGAGACCGATAGGACCTTGTTGACGGTATTTGAAGGGACGGTGGTAGCGAAGAACCCAACCGGAAGCCTCACGCTCACCAGTGGCCAATCAGCCATTGCCGAGGCAGGGAGAGCGCCTGTGCTGCGCGTGGTGGCGCGTCCTCGTGACGCCGTCCAGTGGGCCTTGTACTACCCTCCTGTCCTCTATGTTCGGCCTGATGAATTTCCACCTGGACCGGGCTGGCAAGGGATGGTTCGACAATCTATTGAGTTTTACCTGAGGGGAGACCCCCAAAAGGCATTTGAGAGTCTTGCCACTGTTCCTGGAACTGTCCGCGACCCGCGGGTTTTTGCCTATCGCGCTTCACTGCTGCTTGCCGTGGGTCGCGTAGACGAGGCCAACACAGATATGGCGCGCGTTCTGAATCTGCATCCGAACGATAGCGATGCTCTTGCCCTACAAACGATCGTCGCTGTAGTGCAGAACGAACAAGAACGAGCGCTCGATCTTGCCCAGCAGGCCGTTAGGGCGGACCCGAACTCCGCCAACGCGTTGATTGCTTTGTCCTATGCCCAGCAGTCTGGGTTTGACCTGGAAGGCGCGCAAGCAAGCCTCCTAAAGGCAGTGAAACTCGAACCGCAAAATGCGCTGGCCTGGGCGCGGCTGGCAGAGCTTCATTCGTCATTCGGTAGGCTAGAGCAGGCCTTTGAAGCGGCCCAGGAGGCGGCCACCCTGACACCCAACCTCTCCCGCACCCAGACCGTGCTTGGATTTGCTTATCTAACCCATGTTAAAATACAACAAGCTAGAGAGGCCTTTGAAAAGGCGAATGCATTTTAACAGGCTCACCCCCCCCCCCTGCTTGTGCCTGGG
>CAZUFQ010000634.1:0-4650 GCA_964618735.1 uncultured Enterobacteriaceae bacterium | reverse complement strand
GGGTTGATTAGTATGTGCGTCTCGCCTGACCAATTGATGCCTAAAGCCATGGAGGTGGCGCAAAAGTTGGCGAGCGGTCCGCAGATGGCGCTACGCTGGACCAAGCAGTCGCTGAATCAATGGCTGCGGGCGGCGGCGCAGACCTCTTTTGATTATTCGCTCGCTCTAGAAATGCTCGGCTTCTTTGGAGCAGATGTGAAAGAAGGACTGACTTCTCTTCAGGAGAAGCGGCCTTCAAAGTTCCCGTCCGTGCAAGGCAAGCTATGACGACGAAAGAAAAAATTGAGCAGACGCTCCGTCAAACTTTGGCTGCGACAGTGGTTGAGGTTGAAGATGAGAGCGCTTTGCACGCCGGCCATGCTGGCGCTGCTGCGGGCGGAGGACACTATCGCGTGACAGTGGTTTCTCCGCTCTTTGAGGGGAAACCGCTAGTGGCGCGTCATCGTATGGTCTACGAGGCGTTGGCGACGGAAATGCAGCAGACGATTCATGCGCTGGCGTTGACGACGTTGACTCCGAGCCAGCGTTCTTCTTGATGCTGTATCCCCACTACACTCGATAATACGACCGGTACCAATCCACGAAACGAGCAATGCCGACCGCAATCGGCGTGTCGGGTCGAAACCCGACATCTCGAACGAGATCTTCTATGTCCGCGGCTGTTTCCGGCACGTCGCCTGGCTGTATGGGCAAGAGGCGTTTTTCGGCTTGCTTTCCTAAACAATTTTCCAGGACTTCAATAAAGTGAAGCAGATTTTCGGGCTTGTTGTTGCCGATATTGTAGACTCTGTAGGGGGCTTTGCTCGTGCCGGGATCGGGATGCAGGCTGGACCAGTCGGCGTTTGGTTGGGGGAGATGATCACTGACGCGGACCACGCCTTCGACGATATCGTCGATGTAGGTGAAGTCCCGCTTCATTTTTCCATAATTGTAAATGTCAATCGGTTTGCCTTCTAAGATTGCTTTCGTTAAAATAAAGAGCTCCATATCCGGCCGACCCCACGGACCATAGACCGTGAAAAAGCGTAAGCCTGTCGTGGGTAAGCCATACAGATGGCCGTACGTGTGCGCCATCAGTTCGTTGGCTTTCTTTGAGGCTGCATAAAGAGACACCGGATGGTCTACATTATCATGTACAGAGAAAGGCAGTTTTGTGTTTGCGCCGTAAACCGAGCTGGAGGAGGCGTACACAAGGTGCTGAACCTCGTTATGCCGACAGCCTTCTAAGATATGGAGGAAGCCCACAAGGTTGCTGTCGATATAGGCATGTGGGTTGACGAGGGAATACCGTACCCCCGCCTGAGCCGCCAGATGGATGACTCGTTCTGGCTTTTCGCGGGTAAAGAGTTCTTCTATTTTTGGCCGATCGACGAGATCAATATGGTGGAACTGAAACCGGTCTTGGTCCATAAGAATTGCCAAGCGGTCTTCTTTGAGGCGCACGTCGTAATAGCTGTTGACGTTATCAATGCCAATGACCGTGTCGCCGCGCGCGAGGAGGCGGAGTGAGACATGAAAACCGATAAAGCCGGCGACGCCGGTAACGAAAATACGCATGAAGGCGATCCTCTCTGGGAAATTGGAGCAACTAGCCGCGTGCTTCGACCTGTTCCGATGAGACCGGAACACGCGTGGAAGGCGCAGCATGTTTTATCATGACTTGGCGGATCACTTTGACGTGGTACTCAATCCCGGACCAGACTCCTAAGACAAGGGCTATCCATAAAAAATACATTCCTGCTGCGTGAAAATCGATCAGTACATATTGGTAGTGAATCATCAGTCCATGTAATGCAAACATCTGGAAAACCATTTTGTATTTGCCGAGTTCTTCGGCGGCGAGGATCAGACCTTCTCCTGAAGCGATACCTCGCAATCCAGTAACGGCAAGTTCTCTTCCAATAATGATGACAACCATCCATGCTGGCACTCGCGGCGTCCGATCCACTGCGGTCAGCATGATCAACGCTGCTGCAACAATAAGCTTATCGGCTAGTGGATCGAGAAACTTTCCTAATGTTGTTGTGTGACCGTACAATCGTGCTAAATAGCCGTCGAAGAAGTCGGTGAGGCTTGCAATAAAGAAGGTAAAAGCAGCACAAGCGCTGGCAATTGGTCCAGGATCACTCAGGAAATAGACCAAGAGAGGGATCAACGCGATGCGTAATAGACTAAGCTGGTTAGGAAGTGTGAAAAGCACGAAGGGATTCTAGCACGTTTATTTAACTGAACGGAGCAGCCTTAAATACAGGAAGCAAATCCGTCCTGCGTTGCCGGTAAGACTCTCGATATTGTAAGACGCGCTGAATATACGTTTGGGTTTCTTCGTACGGGGGAATGCCATTATACCGTTCTACTGCTTCCGCTCCAGCATTATAGGCGGCTAAAGTGAGCAAGAGATTGCCGTGAAAACGATCCAATAGCAATCGGAGGTGCCGCACGCCGCCCTCAATATTAGAGCGAGGGTCGTGAATGTCTGCGACCCCATGCTGCGCCGCCGTCTCTGGCATCAACTGCATCAAGCCGCGCGCGCCAGCGCTAGACAAGGCCAATGGATCAAAGGCGGATTCGGCTTTGATTACAGCTTTGACTAAGGCGAATTCAACCATATAGCGTGAGCAGGCAACTGCAATAAGCCGATCAAATTCAGCGGTCTCTTTTCCTCGCAAGGAGCGAGCATACCGTTGTAGTAGCAGGAAAGGACGATAGACCGGCTTGGTGGGAACGTTGGTAAAGTGGATGGTCCCATGATCGTCTCGGTAAACGTATATGTCTGCCGTAGTGAAAGACACGGCGGCCAACTGCCACATCATACTGAGGCCGAGCGCCACACCTGTAACTTTTTTCCCTTTCTTCCCTGCCATCTTTGTCACCATAGCCGATTTGACCTTTTCTGGTCAAAGCCAGGTTCCTTCCCGCCTTGACTCTTGTCTGAGGGCGTGCGACCAATGGCGCGAAGCTCATGGAAACTTATGATTATCTAATTATCGGCAGCGGCATTGCCGGCTTGAGTCTCGCCTTGAAGGCGGCGACTCGGGGCTCGGTTATTATTGTCACGAAAGACGCTTTACCCGAGAGCAACAGTGCGTATGCACAAGGCGGCATCGCTTCGGTCTGGAGCCCGGAGGATTCTTTTGATGCGCATATGCAGGATACGCACGTGGCCGGCGCTGGATTGTGTCACGAAGATGTGGTCGAAGCTGTGGTGCGAGAAGGGCCGGATCGCATACGTGAACTTATCGCCCTTGGGACCAACTTCTCTCGCCGTCCTGGCGGCGAAGACGCAGAATATGACCTTGGATTAGAAGGGGGACACTCACATCGTCGCATCTTGCACGCCTGGGACGCCACTGGTCAAGAGATCATTCGCGCGTTGATCGCCGCCGTGCGCCAACAGCCCAATATCCGCATTTTGGAGAAACACCTGGGCGTTGATCTCCTGACCAGCGCTAAACCGTCCGGCGCCGCCGTCCAGTCAGAGTGTTGGGGCGCGTATGTACTGAACCTCAACACGAACCAAGTACAGACAATTCCGGCGCGGGTGACGGCGCTGTGCACCGGCGGCGCCGGTAAAGTATACTTGTATACGAGCAATCCGGATGTCGCGACTGGCGACGGGCTAGCGATGGCGTATCGGGCGGGCGCTCCGCTTGGGAATCTCGAATTTTTCCAATTTCATCCCACCTGTCTTTATCATCCTAAAGCAAAGTCATTTCTCATCTCAGAAGCATTGCGAGGGGAGGGGGCAGTGCTTCGTCGGCCTGATGGGGCCGCATTCATGGCATACTATGACGCCCGCGCCGAACTGGCCCCGCGAGATATCGTGGCGCGCGCGATTGATAGTGAGATGAAGAAACATGGCTATGCTCATGTGTTGCTCGACATCAGTCATCGGGACGCTGATTTTCTTCGCCAACGATTTCCGGCGATCTCGCGTCGCTGCTTGGAGTTCGGCATTGATCTCACCAAGGAGCCTATTCCGGTTGTGCCGGCGGCGCATTATCTTTGTGGCGGAGTGCTCACCGATCTGAATGGAGCTACGTCGATCGGACGGCTCTACGCCGCCGGTGAGGTAGCGATGACTGGCCTCCATGGCGCTAATCGTTTGGCGTCGAACTCTTTGCTGGAAGCGGTTGTCTTTGCGCACAGGGTATTTGTCCATAGTGAGACGTTTCTTGCGAAGGATGTCCGTAGACCGCCGACGTTTCCAGAGTGGGATCCTGGGCACGCGACCAACAATGATGAAATGGTAGTGGTGACGCACACCTGGGAAGAAATTCGGCGCCTGATGTGGAATTACGTCGGCATCGTCCGCAGCGATCGTCGCCTCGCGCGCGCGCAACGGCGCATCGCCTTGATCCAAGAAGAAATCCGCGAGTATTACTGGAACTTCCTGGTCACCGGTGATCTATTGGAACTGCGTAATCTTGCCACTGTCGCCGAGTTAATTATCCGTTGCGCCAGCATGCGGCGCGAAAGTCGCGGGTTGCATTATACCCTCGACTATCCTGATGTAGACGATGTCAACTGGCGACGCGATACGATCGTGCGATTAGGCCAATAGTGGCGCTCCTGTTGTTCCGCTCGGCGTGGGCCTCTTGGCCCCGCCATAGCGTGATGGCCAGTAGGGGGTGCTTGGGGGCCGTTGAC
>CAZUFQ010000633.1:0-4653 GCA_964618735.1 uncultured Enterobacteriaceae bacterium | reverse complement strand
CCCCCACTACCCCCCCCGGACCTAGGATGACCTTCAAGCGCCCACGTTTCCCACTCTCAACCCGTTCCCGAAAGTCCTCGGCGCGCTGGCGACCCTCACTCATTCCGTTTTACCTCGCTGTGCCGCCTCGTACCCAGCAAGGCAGCGTACTCGTCGTCGATACCATACCCACTCCACTACACTGACGAACAGCGCGGCAAAGCCGCAGGTTCCCCACAGTGCGAGGACGAGCGCTCGTGTACTTTCCAGAAACAACATCGGCCACGCTTCACTTAACCATAGAAATACTCCAATCACAGCGAGTAGATGGACGAAAAACAGCCTACCTGCATACATCCTCTTGTAGACCATCTGGGCTGCAAGCACGGCCTCAAGCTTTGCTCGGTCGGCATTGGGACCGACACAGAAAGAGATACGGGGCGTACTCACGGCTCTATCCCCTTAACAGAAGAGAAGAGATCTACGAAAGGCAAGACCATGATAACCTATGGTAAGGGTTCATCCTCTTACTCCCATTCCCCATTCTATCCGAGGTCTGCCCCCTCAGCATTGACCGACACGGCTTCGGGCCCGTCCCTCCAGGGGTAGGACGGTAACTTCACCCTCACCGAGCGGGCCAGTCCGCAGCGCCGCGAAAATGGTGTCGGCTACGGTACTTGCATCCTCGTCATCGACCACGATCTCCAGTTTGAGCTCAGGGAGGAGATCCACTTCGTAGGAAATCCCTCGGTAATGTTCGATGTGGCCTGGATGCGGGCCATAATCCTTGACCTCCGACAGCGTGATTCTCCGGATACCAATAGTCGTGAGGGCTTCTTTGACAGCTTCAAGTTTGGAGAGTGTGATAGTTGCTTCAATTTTCTTCATTGCTTAACCTCCGTAGGCTGACTACTAAGAGCTGTCGGCTGCACGTTTCCAGCATCTGCAGTGTCAGAGCCCTTCTCATCTTGTGCTTGTACTGGAGCAGGACGGCCAAACTGCCGATCAAGCGCGAGATTGAGAGCCAAGACGTTGACCCGCGGCTCACCGAGTATCCCGAAATCTCTCCCTTCAGTCACCGCTTCCAGAACAGTGTTGATCCGTTCTGGCGTAACTCCTCGGGCGCTGGCGATCCGGGACACCTGCCATAAGGCGGCCTGCGGCGAGAGATGGGGATCCAATCCGCTCGCGGAAGTCGTGACGAGTTCTGCAGGGACTACGCCCTGTGCGTTGGGATTCTCCTCTTTGAGCCGCGCCACATCTTGCTTCACTCGATCCTGGAGTTTCTGCGATGTGGGACCCAGGTTGGAACCAGACGAAGCGGTGGCGTCGTAGCCTTTGTCGCCCGCCGCTGAGGGGCGAGGCTGGAAGTAGGCCGGGTTCGTGAAGCCCTGGCCGATGAGTTCGGAGCCAATGATTTGCCCGCGGTCATCGGTCACCAGGTTGCCGTTGGCCCGCCAGGGAAACAGGACCTGCGCCAGCCCCGTGATCACATAGGGGTAGAGGATGCCGGTCAGAACAAGCGTGACGATGGTTGTACGCATAGCGATAAGCAACGTGTTCATCATGAGAGCACCTCTTAGACTAAGCCCAAGGCGGCCAAAAGCATGTCAATGAGTTTAATGCCGACGAAGGGCGCAATCACCCCTCCCACGCCATAAATGAGCAGCGACCGCGCCAGCAAGGGCCCCGCACCGAGAGGACGATATTGCACCCCGCGCAACGCCAGCGGGATCAGCGCAATAATGATCAACGCGTTGAAAATCACCGCCGAGAGAATCGCACTCTGCGGCGAGGCCAAATGCATGATGTTGAGGGGGGCAATTTCAGGAAAGACCCCGACGAAGAGCGCCGGGATAATCGCGAAATACTTGGCCACATCGTTGGCGATCGAAAAGGTAGTGAGCACGCCACGCGTCATCAGTAACTGTTTACCCACTTCCACCACCTCCAGCAATTTGGTCGGATTGGAGTCGAGATCCACCATGTTGCCGGCTTCTTTGGCCGCCTGCGTCCCTGTGTTCATTGCCACCCCGACGTCGGCCTGGGCAAGCGCAGGGGCGTCATTGGTGCCGTCTCCAGTCATGGCGACGAGCTTACCTTTGGCCTGTTCTTCCTTGATGAGACGCATCTTCGCTTCCGGGGTCGCTTCCGCCAGAAAGTCATCGACGCCAGCCTCGTGCGCGATGGCCGCGGCGGTACGGGGGTTATCGCCGGTAATCATCACGGTGCGAATGCCCATAGCGCGGAAGCGTTGGAAACGCTCATTGATGCCGCCTTTCACGACGTCTTTGAGATGAATCACGCCCAGGATGCGATCATCGTCGGAGACCGCCAGCGGCGTCCCGCCCGTGTCGCTAATCCCATGCGTGATGGCGTCCACCTCGGTCGGCGCCTGGCCGCCCAAGCTCTTCACATGAGTCACGATCGCATCGACCGCGCCCTTGCGGATCGTCCGGCCATTGAGGTCGCACCCGCTCATGCGCGTTTGCGCGCTAAAGGGAATGAACGTAGCCCCGATCTCGTGGACTTCGCGCCCGCGCAACCCATAGCGCTCTTTGGCGAGCACGACGATTGAGCGGCCTTCCGGGGTTTCATCCGCGAGGCTGGCCAACTGGGCGGTATCGGCCAGTTCTTCGATCCGCGCCCCACCGACGGGGAGGAACTCGGTCGCGACGCGGTTGCCCAGCGTGATCGTGCCCGTTTTGTCCAGCAGTAACGTATCGACATCGCCCGCCGCTTCCACGGCGCGCCCGCTCATCGCGAGTACGTTCTTGCGGAGTAACCGATCCATCCCCGCAATGCCAATGGCTGAGAGTAGTCCGCCGATCGTGGTCGGGATTAAGCACACCAGCAGCGCGACAATCACTGTAGCCGAGAGCCTGATCTCAGAATACAAGGCCAGCGGCACAAGCGTCACACAGGCGAATAAGAAGACGAGCGTAAGGCCGGCGAGCAGAATATTGAGTGCGATTTCATTGGGCGTTTTCTGACGCGAGGCGCCTTCCACGAGGGCAATCATGCGGTCCAGGAACGATTCCCCCGGATCAGCGGAGATGCGCACCACGATCCGGTCCGAGAGGACTTTCGTACCGCCGGTGACCGCTGACCGATCTCCACCGCTCTCGCGAATGACCGGCGCCGATTCCCCCGTAATAGCCGATTCATCCACCGAGGCGATCCCTTCGATCACTTCGCCATCGCCGGGAATGAGTTCCCCGGCTTCGACGACGACACGGTCCCCTTTGCGCAAGGACGAGGCTGGCACGTGCTCTTCGCGTTTGCCATTGACCAAGCGGCGCGCCGTGGTCTCCTTGCGCATCTTGCGTAAGGTGGCGGCCTGCGCTTTGCCGCGACCTTCGGCCACGGCTTCCGCGAAGTTGGCGAAGACGACGGTAAACCACAGCCACACGCTGACGGAGGCGGTGAACCAGAATGGCTGCGACCCTGAGGTGGGTGCAACCAGATCCCGCAGCAGAATCAAGGTCGTCAGCACGCTGCCGATCTCGACCACGAACATGACAGGGTTTTTGATGACCTGCTGCGGAGCCAGCTTGCGCAAGCTGTCGAGGATTGCCGGCTGCAGGATCTCCGGATCAAACAGTGAGAGTTCTTTCTTGCGAACGTCTGCCATCTTAATACACCTTTCCCGCTTGCGCCAAGAAGTGCTCGACGATTGGCCCCAGCGCTAACGCTGGGAAAAAGGTTAAAGCCCCGACAATAAGGACAACACCAACCAAGAGGAGGACGAAGAGGGTCCCGTTGGTCGGGAAAGTTCCCAACCCTGGCGCTACGGCCTTCTTCCCTACCAAGGAGCCGGCAATCGCTAACGCCGGCACGATCATTAAAAACCGCCCAATCAGTGTGGCGAGCCCGATAGTGACGTTGTACCAGGGAGTATTGGCATTGAGCCCGGCAAACGCCGAGCCATTGTTACCCGCCGCTTCGCTGTATGCGTACAGGATTTCGCTCAGTCCGTGCGGTCCAGAGTTGTTGATCGAGGACACGCCGTAGGACGACACCGTCGACCACGCCGAGAAGTACAAGATCACGAGCGGAAAAATCAGCACATAGAGCATCGCCAGTTTCACCTCCCGGGCTTCGATCTTCTTGCCCAGATATTCCGGCGTGCGCCCCACCATCAAGCCCGCGATGAAGACGGCCAGCAGCACGTACACCAACATGCCATACAACCCCGAGCCGACCCCGCCAAACACCACCTCGCTCAACTGAATATTAGCGAGGGGCACGAGGCCGCCCAGCGGCGTAAAGCTGTCGTGCATCGAATTGACTGCTCCACACGACGTGTCCGTGGTCACGGTCGCCCATAAGGCCGAGTTCACGACGCCGAACCGGACCTCTTTGCCTTCCATATTGCCCGCCGTTTGATCGACGGCCATCCCGTGGATCACCGGGTTGCCTGTGGATTCGAAATAATACGCAGGCGTCACGCCCATGAAAAACATCAAGGCCATCGCGGCAAAGAGGGCCCACCCCTGTTTCTGATCTCGCGCCATACGACCGTACGTGTAAGTGAGCCCGGCTGAAATAGCGAAGATCAACACCATCTCGAGGAGATCCGTCACCGGGGTGGGATTTTCAAAGGGGTGGGCGCTATTGGCGTTAAAGAAGCCGCCTCCGTTGGTTCCCAGTTCCTTAATCACCTCCTGTGAA
>CAZUFQ010000632.1:0-4660 GCA_964618735.1 uncultured Enterobacteriaceae bacterium | reverse complement strand
TTGAATCTCGACATGCCGTACTTCCGCAGCCAGGTTCCGACGTCAGAGAATCTTGCCCGCGTGCTCTGGACCAAGCTGGCTGCGCAGAAGGACATTGGCACGCTCCATTCCGTCAGGCTGTATGAAGACGAAGATCTGTACTCGGAGGTGACCGCAGCCGGTGGGATAGATGCCGCCGCCGTGACGCGCCGTTATTCCTTCACGGCTGTCCAGGACGATCATCAGGGCCGTGAGTGGGACTGCTACATCACTGTTCATGGAAAGATCGATCCGGTCACTGGTATGGTGACCGACATCGGCGCGCTAAATCGGTTAGTCCAGGACAAAGTTGTGAAAATCTTCGATCGTCAGGATCTCAGAAAGGTCTTGGGCCAGGCGAGCGTCACCGGCACCCAACTGCTCGAACGAATCTGGACTTCGCTGGTGTCCCAGATCTCTTCAGGGACACTCGCTCATGTTCGTCTCGTGCAGTCCCGCGATCTTTCGTTCAACTACTCCAGCTAGCTCAATACGATTCCTGGAGGTTCGGATGACACGCCTGTCACGCTGGGTTCCCATGATAGGCACTGTTGTCTGGGCTGCGTCAGCCTGGGCCGGCCTTGACGAGGAGGCGATTGAAAGCGTTCTACTGGCTGAAGCGAAATCGTCAGAAGCGTTTGCAGAAACGAGAGACGTTCGGGCGGTCCTCAAACTTTATACTACCGACTATAGCGGGGTTCAGGATGGGGAAATCGAAACCCGCGAGACCATTGAGAAGTGGCTGTCTGAATACGGGTCTGCTCTCGAGAGGGGAACTCGGGTCCACTTCCTCGGCGCGATCTCGAATTTGAAAACACGCGTGGCAGGGGCTACCGCCTGGGCCACGTACGACTATGTGTTCCAAGCCATTCGCAACGGCGAGCTGGATGCGCAAGATCGCGGCCTGTGTACCACTGTGCTTCGCAAGGAGACCTCCGGCTGGCTGATTCAACACGAACATTGTTCGAAAACGAAGGTACAAGGTATGGAGCGATAGCAAAGGCCATTAGTCAGCCCGACCTGGCGGATTCCCACCAGCTTTCCCCCTTACTTCAAGAGATGGTCTGAGATCAAGGCGGCGAGTTCGGCAGGCTCTACCACTCCTTCACGAGTCAGGAGCAGTTTGCCATTGGCAAAGAAATGTGTTGTTGGGTAGGTCTCGAACGAGTGGGTCTTCTTAATCTCACGGCAGCGGCCGGGAACGTGCATTTTTGCTTTACCCACTTTGATGGTCGGAAACTTCGCCGCCGCTTCTTCAAGAATTGGATCGTAGGTCTTGCAGGGCTCGCAGGTGGCCAGTCCATAGGCCACGACCGCACCGGCGCTGTCGGTGAACTCTTTGTAGTTGGCGTCGCTGACGTCGAGAACGGTGCTCATGGATGAGTAAGATTTTTGGACTGCGGAGTGCCGGGCCCGAACGCATGGTTCAGCCCAGCACTCCCACCAAGACTCAGATTTTAATTGAGTTTCGAGAGAGCGGCGAGAATGTCCTTATCTTCTCGCGCCACCTTGATTTCCTGCACCTTGACATATGCGACCTTGCCCTGTTTGTCGACAATGACGGTCGCGCGCTTGGAGCAATTCAGCGGCTCAAAGTAGAGGCCGTATGCTTTGGCCGTGGTCCGATGAACATCGGACAGGAGTCGGTGCTTGAGCTCCAACGAATCTGCCCAGGCCTTGTGTGAGAAGAAACTGTCGCAGCTGACGCCGAACAGTTCGGCATTGGCATTCTGAAACTTGGGAAAATCATCGGTCAGGCACTTGTTCTCTCCCTGACAGACGGGGCTCCAGTCCAGCGGATAGAATGCAAGAACGACGTTTTTCTTCCCGCGGAAGTCGCTCAGCTTTACATCCTTCTGATCCTGGTCTTTCAGATTAAAATCTGGGGCCGTGTCGCCCACCTTAATTTCCGCCGCTACATCACTCATCACTCTTCCTCCTTCACGTTAATGGTCCGGCCTAGAATTTACGAAACCTAGATTTTGTACCGTGGTGCTCGAAAGGTTGTCAACGGGCCGAAAGGCCTAGAATCCCTGAGGTTTACCCGCCTAAGTGGTTTTCCTGGGACACTCTGTCCTGTAGTTCAGGATGAAAGGACAGATTGTCCGTTCGGTTCATGGCGAGACTGTTCAAGGGCTTGGAATTCTTCTTCATTTTGGACACGGGACGGGGTCCGATTCTTGAGTAAGCGCTCGTCCGCTATCTCAACCTAGTGAGTCCCTGTGAGACGAATGTCTTCAGGCCCCAGTAGTTACTCACTGCCAAGCTGGGATCTCTTACAAAGGCTGCCCTGATCTGGATGGGGCTTATCGGACGTAGCAGGAAACGATCTCGATGAGACCCGAAAACTTAATCGGGAACATTCTTTGTGCGGTCGTGCTTTGTACCATTTGCGTTCTAGGGTTGACCGGCTGCAGCGACAGCGGCCCGACCCCTGCGGATGTGAACAGTGGCCCTGCCCCTCCTACGATCACCATAACGGTGACCAAACAGGGGACGGGGAGCGGTACCGTCACCTCAACGCCGGCCGGCATCAATTGTGGCGCAACCTGTTCACACCAATTCGATGCGGGAACCTCGGTGGCCTTGAATGCCGCTGCTGCGGCCGGTTCGTCATTTGTCAGCTGGGGCGGTGCCTGCTCTGGCAATGGAGCTTGTACTGTGACCGGTAATGCCAGCGTGTGTCTGCGACATTCGATACCATTCCCGCCACGCACCAATTGACAGTCACCACGTCCGGAACCGGTACCGGCACGGTGACCAGTAATCCCAGTGGAATTTCCTTCGGGACGATTTGTGCTGCGGATTTTCCGATCGGCAGCACGGTTGCCCTGACCGCCGCGCCCACTGGCGGCTCGACGTTTACCGGCTGGAGTGGAGGGGGCTGCAGCGGGACTGGTTCCTGTATCGTCGTGATGAACGCCGACCAGACGGTCACGGCGACCTTCACGGCCCCTGTGAATACGTTCACCCTCACGGTAACCCCGGCCGGTGCGGGAATAGGAACCGTGACGAGTAGCCCGGCTGGTATTGTGTGCGGGGCCACCTGTAGTTTCGCCTTTGTGTCTGGGACGACCGTGACCTTGACAGCGACGGCGGCAACTGGATCGACCTTCGGCGGCTGGAGCGGGAGCGGGTGCAGTGGAACCGCGACGTGCGTCGTCGTGATGAGCGCGAATAGATCGGTCACAGCCACGTTCAATGCAGTCCCTTCCACTCTCACTGTGACCAAAGCGGGAACAGGAGCGGGTACGGTGACGAGCAGCCCCGGCGGCATCAATTGCGGGAATACTTGTAGTGCCCCGTTCCCAACAAACAGTTCCGTGACACTGACTGCGGCGGCGGCGGCAGGCTCGATTTTCGTCGGCTGGAGTGGCGGCGGATGCAGCGGGACTGGAACCTGTACGACGGTCATGGCCACCAGTCAGACGGTGGTTGCAACATTCAACGCAGTGCCCATGGTGACCCTGACGGTGACGAAATCAGGAACTGGAACCGGCACGGTGACGAGCAATCCGGCCGGCATCAATTGCGGGAATGACTGTAGCCAGAGCTATGCGCAAGGGACTGTCGTCACGCCGACGGCGAACCCTGATGCGAAGTCGAACTTCGCAGGGTGGTCGGGGCCCTGCAGTGGTAAAGGGGCTTGCATGATCACGCTTACTGCTAATACGACAGTGGGAGCGTCATTTACGAGCAAGTGATCGTGCCGAGATAGGAGTGTTCGATAGTGGAGAGGCTTGCACCTCGCGAAATCCCAGCATGCGCCCCGTCGGGTCCGCAGTCCGATGGTTGGCGATCCTGACCGTACGGCTCAGGACAGGGAGCTGAACGGTCGTGCCGATCTTGGGGGATTGCCCGATTCTGATCACTTCAGAGGCCGTTTCCGCCAAGAGCTCCCTGGCAGTACGATCAGATGTCCCGCGGGGAAGAAACATCTCCAATTCGTCGATGCCGAATTTTGAGAGGCCGAGGGTGTAACACCAGACTTCGTCTGCCTTGGTCTGATCATCTTGCGCAATCATGACGTGATCGTCCACGACAAACGCGGTGAGTGCCCGATCTTTCCAATCGGACGGATTCAGGTACTGTTGTGTCGTGATGTCGTACGCGGTGCCCTGAGTCAGAAGCGTCAGGCCGCGAGAGAGTCGTGCCGCAAACAGAATCGTATCCGGCATGTCCCGAGGCGGCATCACCGATGGGGCGACGGCACCGATGAGGTCGTGCTCCCATGCCAGTTGATCCCTAAAACCAGCCGTGTGGGTTGCCGGCAGCGGCATGACGATATGCGCGCTCCAGGGACCATGAGTGGCTTGCCAGGATTCCGATGCGCCCTCTTCCATTCGAACCGTCAGTGGTCCGCCATATTCTAAGGCATACCAGGTTTTGAGTTCGTCAGCCTGCGGGGCAGTGCCGCGATAACCGAGGAAATACAGCGGCGGCCGTTTTGCGGAGGGCTTGGCGGATTTCTTCTTAATGCGCATAGTAGGGATGATGGGAAGGACTTCTCACGCGGTTTGCTTCCCTGAATTCCCGGCCTTACGTCGATCTTCTGGATGCAACAGTCTTTTCCTGATTCGCAGACTACTCGGCATAACCTCAACCAACTCGTCGGGACCAATGTACTCAAGAGCAAATTCCA
>CAZUFQ010000631.1:0-4660 GCA_964618735.1 uncultured Enterobacteriaceae bacterium | reverse complement strand
TTAATGGGGAGCACATGTTTCACTCCACGGAGAGCCTTATGCGGAGTAATAATCACTTTGCAGGTCGAGGCCTGAATACGATCGCGGAGGAATTCGTCGGAAAAAGCCCCAAAAACCCCGGAATGAACTGCGCCGATACGCGTACAGGCCAGCATGGCTACCGCTAGTTCTGGAATCATTTGCATGTAGATGCATACACGGTCGCCCTTTTGCACGCCCAGCGACTTCAATACATTAGCGAATTTGCACACCTGATTATGCAGTTGCGCGTACGTGAGCTTGCGAGCTTCAGAGGGATCATTCCCCTGCCAAATAATCGCGGTTTGTCCGCTAGCGCCCGCCTCAATATGCCGGTCTAAGCAATTGTAGGATACGTTGAGTTTGCCGCCGATAAACCATTGAATCTGGGCGGTATGAAAATCCCACTGCAACACTTTGTCCCATTTTTTAAACCAGGTCACAAATTTTTCTGCTTGCTCAGACCAAAATCCCCCGGGATCTTGCACGGAACGCTCATACATCTGCGCGTACAACTCCGGGGTGATGGCGGTCTGTCCTTTGATGGGCGCGGGAATGTCATAGATCAGATCGCTAGTCACCTGTTCAGACATAAGTTCACTCCTTCTGTAAGCAGTCTCTTGCGTAAAGCCAAGCTCAGGCTTAGCCAGGGAAGATTAGCATAAAGAAAAATAGGGGAAAAACTAGGGGAAACCCAACCGTAGTGTTCTTCAGCAACGAACATAACGATTGAGAATGAAGCCCATTCTTCACTTCAGAGGCTCCCGTTTCCTGAGCGGACGGTCTGCCGATTTCAACCCTTGACGTTTCTGCGGTCGTTCTTACATTGACTGCGTGCACAACGAGCGTCGACGCGAACCCCAAACAAAAGGTGAAGTAGAGCCAGTAGCAATACTGTCACAAGGAGGTATTTATGGCGCTCTTTCGTTTTTCTCCGGTTCTTGACCCCATCAATGGGTTGTTAAACCTACAGCGTGAACTCGATCGGGTGTTTAACAATCCCTTGATGTCTGACTTCGGTCTTTCAGGCCGGGGCGTTTATCCGCCCGTCAATGTCTTTAGCAATCAAGACGGCTATTTGGTAAAGATGGAGGCCCCGGGCTTGAATCCTGAGCACCTGAACATTGAAGCTCACGGTCGCACTCTCACCATCCGTGGCAAACGTGAGCCAGTAGCGCCCCAAGGCGGCAGCTTCCACCGTCGCGAACGCAATAGCGGAGAATTTTCTCGTTCTCTTCAGTTACCCGCAGACCTGGATCTCACGCGGGCAGAGGCTTCGTACAAACAAGGAATGCTGACACTGCGAATCCCCAAAAAGGAAGAAGCCAAGCCCCGCCAGATCACCGTGAAGGCTGCGTAACGAGAACATAGTCAAGAAAGGAGTACTCATTATGGAACAGGAAGTGACAACTCAAGAAAAGAAAGAAGTTGCAAGCAACGAACAGACCCGTCCTGGACGCAGCTATATTCCTAATGTCGATATTTATGAAACACCGGAGGGCCTGTGGCTATGGGCGGACATGCCGGGCGTCGACGAGAACTCCCTTGAAGTACATGTTGCCGATGGCGTCCTTTCGCTTGAAGGAAGAGTGGCGCTACAAGAGTATGACAGTCTCAGCCCAGTTTACACTGAATACAATGTTGGCAACTATGCCCGCCGATTCTCGCTCTCAGACGCGATCGACGTTGAGCGTATTAAGGCGCGTATGACAAACGGAGTCCTTGAACTCGAACTGCCGAAGGCCGAACGCGCCAAGCCTAAACAGATTCCAGTCTCGGTAAAGTAATATTGCTCGGGGCGCTGGCCGTTAGCGTCCCGATCCTTCCTTACGTAGTCCCCTTCCCACCTCTTGCTTTTTCAATCTTTGTAGTTTTCGTAGAATACATAATTCGTCGAATAGTCGCTGAACTCGAAGTAGACCTTTCTCTCTCCGTTATCGACCTTGAAATTGAAATTCTCATCGACGTACCCATAGCCGTAGCGGTATGGTCTCGGCGATTTGTCCTGCGTGCCGTAGGCCGTGCTGATCTTGTCTATTCTGATGAAACGCATGACCAGCTTGTCGCCAGCGTAGACATCTAATACGCCGTTCGTTCCAGTCCAGTTTTGCAAAGAGCGGCTAAATTCGTTCTGAGTTTCCTTGGTGCAGCCGACGGCGACCAGAGCGAGCGCGCATCCAACAGCAACAGCCAAAAACTGAGAAGACACAGACATGCAATTCTCCTGTTCCGATGCAGTTCAGGGCGCAAGCAGCCGCAAGGCTTTTCGCGTCGCCGCTAAGCGTTCCTCATTGACCGGGCTCACCGCAATCACCGGCAGCGCCGCCCCAGCCTCGTGAAACGCGGCCAGCTGTTCTTTACACAAACTCGGGGGACCGAACATGCAGACCTGCTCCACCATACGATCCGACACAATCGCCGCCGCGGCGCGTCGATTGTTACTCTTCCACGCCTCTTGCAGCGCGTTTACTTCTTCAACAAACCCACAGCGTCGCCATTGTTTGCGATAAAATGGCAACTGAGCAAAGAACGCTAAATTGTAACGCGCCGCAGAACGCGCTTGTTCGAGGTCTTCAGAAATAAACGTGGGAATGCTCACAATACAATCGACGCCAGCGGGGTCTTTCCCGGCGCGCTGCGCCGCGCTCTTAGCAGCGTTGAGTAGAAGGGTCAGGTAAGAACGCGCAGGCAGGAACGGCATGATGCCGTCCGCATATTCTCCGCCGACTTCAGCCGTCTCGGCCGTTACTGACGCGACATACACGGGCACAGGATAAGTGGAACGACGAGGCCGAAAGAACGAGCCCAACGATTCTCCACGCAAGGCTTTCTTCACCGTCTGTACATACTCGCGCATATACTGCCGGGGCTGGTCCATTTTGACGCCTAAAGATTCGAGCAGGGGTCTATGACTGACGCCAAAACCCAAGACCATTCGTCCTTCTGATAATTCGGCAATAGTCGCGGCGGTCATGGCCGCCAGAAACGGATGACGGAAGTAGATATTGGCGATATTCGTGCCGACCTTGATACGCGACGTGTGCAGCGCAATCGCTTCGGCGCACGCGAGGGCGTCGCCCCTACCCTCATTCACCAGAATCGCCTCGAATCCTTGCTCCTCCGCCAAACAACCAAGTTCAACGAACTCCTTGGGGGGCGCTTCGGTGGCGGTGGAAAGAACAACTCCAAGACGGGCCATATCTCCTCCTTTTATTTGTTCAATGTGTTTCCTGATTGCCGCTGCTAGCGGGGGCGGGCTGTTCTCCCTCTGACGTAGCGCCCTTGCCCAGTTGATCTCCGGAAGTAACGCTTTTCTTCTGCAACTTGATCATCCACGCTTGTGAATTTGATGTATCGAACACGCCGACGTCTTCACCGACCACAGTGAATTGGTATCGTCCTGCCTGCGGACGCAAAGCCAAAAACAAAAGTAACGCTAGCAAAAAAAACATCTGCCACGTCAGCAGCCGCAGAAATTTTTCGATCTTTTTCAGATCATCACGACTTTCACCAGCTGGAGATTGAGTCCCGGTCCGGAGTTCTTTCTGGGGCATGCTACCTCCTCAGGCTTTGGCGCCTACAAAATAAGCACAACCGAACAAGCATCTGATTTTCTTTACGATTCGCTTCTTTATTCACAGAGATATCCACAGGTTATTCACAGGGGGGTGCGCACTGCTGCTTCCTCTCCATCACCTCAACCGCAGGCTTCGACGAGTTACACAAAGAGACTGCAGTATCCTCTTTTTTACGCTCCCTACACCACTCTTGGGCTAACCGCGAAGGGATTGTAAGGGATTCCACTTGGACTGTCACGGGTCAGTGGGGCCCTGTGTATAGAGAGTATTGTGTTTTTCCGTATTCTGTGGTCTGTATGAGCGACAAAGGCATTGATATGGGTTTTCCGGTTTAGAGGTCGCACCTCATGGCCATACGCGAACGGTATCCTGTAGATCCTGGTCAGTGGACCACAATGAAGGCTGAGATTCGCAACTCTATTTGGCAACTCTTAACCCAGCAAGGAGCCATTCGTTTTCCACAAGCATCCGGGCGCATCCCTAATTTTGTTGGCGCCGGGCAAGCAGCTCGTCAGTTACGTGAACTGACCGTCTGGCGCCGCGCGCAAATTATCAAGGTCAATCCAGATGCTCCTCAGTTACCAGTTCGCCGCGCCGCGCTCCAAGACGGAAAAATTCTCTACATGGCTGTTCCGAGTTTACGCGCAGAGAAATGTTTCCTGGAAATTGATCCGCAAAAACTTGGAAACCGCGCTCTACTGGCGGCAAACATGCGTGGAGCCCTTAAATATGGTCGCCTCATCGCCCCACGTGAAATGCGTCAGACCGACTTAATTATTTGCGGCTCAGTAGCAGTGGGGCGGGATGGAGCCCGCGTCGGCAAGGGCGGCGGTTTCGCTGACCTGGAATACGGGCTTCTCCGCGAAGAAGGCAAAGTACGCGAACTCACCCCCATTATTACGACCATCCATCCGCAACAGCTTGTCCCCTACAAAATTCCTATGTTCCCCCATGATCTTCCAGTCGATTTTCTCATCACTCCCGATGAAGTGATCGCTACGCGTTCAGTATATCCACGGCCACGCGGAATTTATTGGGACTTGTTACGCGTCGTCCGAATCAAC
>CAZUFQ010000630.1:0-4665 GCA_964618735.1 uncultured Enterobacteriaceae bacterium | reverse complement strand
TCTTCTTGGTCCTTTTTTCCGACGAACCGCCCGGTGTTCACATCGATGGCGGTCAGCGCCTCGGTGTGATCAATGACGATATGCCCGCCTGATTTGAGGTAAACACGGCGATCGATCGCTTTGGCGATTTGCGATTCAATATGGTAATGCTCAAAAATGGCCTCCGGTCGATCATGTAGTTTAATCCGACTCGTCAGGCGCGGTAGAAAGGCGGAAACAAACTCCTTGACGCGTTCATAATCCTGCTGCGAGTCAATAATGACTTCGTTGATGTCAGCGCTGAACAAGTCGCGAATGATGCGTAAAGAGACATCCATATCGTCGTGCAGCAGAGCCGGAGCGCTGGTGGCTTCAGCCTTTTTGGTGATGCCGCTCCAGAGCTTGAGCAAAAACCGCATGTCATCCTGCATCTCTTTTTTGGTCAGTCCCTCACAGGCGGTGCGGACGATGAAGCCGCCGTCCGGCGGACGCAGTTCCTGCACGATATCGCGCAGGCGTTTCCGTTCCTTGCTGTCCGCGATGCGGCGAGAGACCCCGATGTGACTCACAGTGGGTGTGTACACTAAGTGTCGGCCCGGGAGCGAAATGTGTGAAGTCAGGCGACAGCCTTTTGTCCCAATCGGTTCTTTCGTAACTTGCACCAGAATCTCTTGGTTCTTCTTAATGCGATCTTCGAGCGGGGCGTGCGAGGTAAAACGCTCTCGTCGCCCGCGTCTCTTCGCGTCGCCTGCTCGTCTGCCGCTGGGCTCAGGCTCTGCGCTAACTTCGACCTGGTCTTCTTCGGGAATGTCATCGAGAGCGGCGTCTTCGTTTTCATCATCCTCGAAGAAGCCCGACGGAAGAGGGCCGCCAAACAGGTCCGACACGTGAATGAAGCCTGCTTTTTCTAGTCCGACCTCGATAAAAGCCGCCTGCATGCCTGGAAGTACGCGGGCCACTCGGCCTTTGTAAATATTCCCGGCCAGGTTGCGCTGTTGAGCGCGTTCAATGTGAATCTCTGCGAGAGTGTTATCTTCAAGGAGTGCGACTCTCGCCTCTTGGGGGGTTGAATTGATAATGATCCGTTGTCGCACGTACGATACTATAAGGCCGCATTTACAAGCGGCGGGGTTGGGACCGTTTCACTCGAGGGAAGCTCTGTAGTTGTGGGAGAGTGAAACAGGGTCTGTATTTTTGTTAAACGTAAGATCTTGGCTTCCTCTGGAGCGAGCTCAAGCAAGACTCCGACAAAATCATGCGGCTTGATGGTTCCGGCTTCAGTGACACGCAGTTCGATGTTCAGCGTTTGCGGCGTACTCAGGACAACGTTGGCTATGAACTGCTTTGCGTCCACCATTTTACCGCCGCTGCGCGTGTGCTTATGAATTGGCGCGCTTGCCGAGGCGTGATAAGCGCTTAACCGGTCCGCTAGAAATGTCGGAACCTGTTTGGCCGCAGGCAGAGAATGCAGTGCTACGGTATACTGAAAGCCTTTAATGCTGGCGTCGATGCTCAAGGCGCGGAGATCGATAGCCTCCGCCCACTGAATGGCGAAGCCCCGTGGGAGTTCAGCATTGAGCCTTGCGCCGACTTGGGCCGCCGGTACATGCTCGCTCAGTTCAAGATCGATAAATTCTTCTTCACTTTCGACACCCATGGGCAACGCCGGTCCAAAACTTAAACGAGGAAGCGGATGAAATCCTTGGCTATAAGCGATGGGAAGCCGTGCTCGTCTCACTGCACGTGAGAACAGCGTGGCGACTTCTTTTGCGCCCAAGAAGCGCGCTTCTGCTAACTTGCTGTACATCACGCGTACGCGCATGACGGTAGGTTTCTTTTCGCCCTGGCTGACTGCGATGGTGTTCGGGTCACCAGCGAGCCAGTTCTCGGTGTTCGCAGAGACTTGATGTCTAGGGGCTTGGAGAGATGAGTCCTGAGTCTTGAGTCTTGAGTCTTGAGCCAAAAGATAAGCATCACTGACTTCTCTCTTTTGGCTGTCAGCTTCCTCATTTTTGACTTCTGACTTTTGACTTCCGACTTTTGACTTTTTATCTTGCATCGTCTGCCATTGCTTCGTGCCCCATTGCCCGTGCTCTGGTAGAATCGTGACGGCCCAGTCGTCAACTTGATTGCCGCGGTGCTCCGCGCCTTTGGCCCCGTTCAGGTGATAGGTCACATTGCGCACCGTCTTGAAGTCGCACGCCCCACAGTAGGAGCAACGTTCAACGCTACAATCCGGCGTCAATGTCGCAGCGAACGCTTTGGCCAGGTCGCGCTGGAGCCACTTCTTGCTCACTCCACTACTTAGATGATCCCACGGTAACGTTTCGTCGAGCAAGCGACGGCGTAAATAGAAGTGTGGATCAACGACATGTTCAGCAAACGCCTGTTGCCAGAGATCAAGCCGACACTGATCCGTCCACCCATCGAACCGACAACCCAGGCGATAGGCGGTAAGGAGCGGCCCTGCGAGCCTGCGGTCGCCTCGGGCAAAGACGCCTTCGAGAAACGACGAACGCGCGTCATGCCACTTGAATTGGATGCCATGCCGTCGGAGTGTCTTGCGCAGCAACTCTTGACGCGCTTCCGTTTCTTCCAGGCTCACTTGCTCCGCCCACTGGAACGGCGTGTGAGGTTTCGGGACAAAGGTCGAAACACTCGCAGTGACCTGACGCCTATGCTTCCCTGCGGCGGACACTTTGCGGCTGAGATCAACAATGCCGAAAAGATCTTCTTCAGTTTCGGTTGGCAAGCCTAACATGAAGTAGAGTTTTACGCTTTTCCAACCGAGCCCAAACAGCATGCCGGCGGCTTCGATCAGTTCTTCTTCTTTGTACTCTTTTTGGATGACATCGCGTAGGCGCTGTGAACCTGCTTCAGGGGCCAATGTGAATCCGGTTTTGCGCACACGGCGGATTTCTTCGAGAATATGCGGCGAGAGCGCATCTACACGAGTTGAGGGCAATGACACTGAGACTTTCAGCCCTGCAAACCGGTTCATGATTTCCCGCAGCAGCGGATTGACACAACTGTAGTCCCCGGTACTGAGGCTCAATAATGAAACTTCTTCGTATCCGCTCTGCGACACCAAACGTTCAATTTGCTCTTGCAGCGCTCGCGGGTCCCGTTCGCGTAACGGACGATAGATATATCCGGCCTGGCAGAAGCGACAGCCGCGTACGCACCCGCGCATGACTTCGGCAGCGATACGATCATGGACGATACTGACGTTCGGCACGACCTGCGTCTTGATGGGCGGAATAGAATTCAGGTCTCGAACGATTCGCTTCTCGACGACCGTATACTCAGGATCGTGCGGTTGGATTGCTGTTAGCGCGCTATTTTCGGCGTATTCCATCGAAAAGAACGCCGGTACATAGACGCCAGGAATACGGCTCAGAGCTTTCAGCAAGTCGGTACGATCTTTTTTGTCCCAGGCCAGATACGCATCACAAATATCAAAGACCGCTTCTTCCCCGTCGCCCAGCAGAAAGGCGTCTATGAAATCGGCAATCGGTTCCGGATGAAACGCGCAGGGTCCGCCGGCAATGATGAGCGGATGAGTCGCGTTCCGGTCTCTTGTGTACAGTGGAATACCGCCGAGATCAAGCATCATCAAAATGTTGGTGTAGGTAAGTTCGTATTGAAGGCTGAAGCCGATAATGTCGAATGCGGACAGAGGTGTGCAGGAGTCCAAAGACGCCAACGGCAAGCGGTGGCGACGAAGTTGCGCTTCCATGTCTATCCACGGCGCGTACACACGTTCGGCCTGGATCTCTGTCCGCCCATTGAGCAGATCATAGAGAATTTGCAACCCTAAGTGAGACTGAGCAATTTCATAGACTTCTGGGAATGCCAACGCAAAACGCAGCTGTACCTGCCCTGGATCTTTGAGCACGGTTCCTCGTTCACCGCCGGTATAACGCGCGGGCTGCTCGACGAGCGGCAGTATAGTGGCGTAAGCTTGACGAAGCGTTGTCACTTTGTGGATTCCCCCATTGGAAACACGTTAGCAACCATATAGGAAGGCGGCGGGGAGACGCAAGGAGCGGTCGTTCTCTCAGGACTTTCCTTGCGTACGGTTCATTTCCCGCCTACGATAAACAGCTTGGCAGCGTTGTGTTCGTCACTCATGTTACGGTTCATGTGGTGTTTCTTCTTCTGGGTCGCACTATGCTCGGTCGGCGCCGCACAAGAAGAAGAGTCGGTGTTCAGCAATGAAGATGCGCTCACCGCTCCGGAAGCGCGTGCGTGGACGGATTCTCCCACATATCCAGCCACAGCCTATTGGCGTGTGACTGCGACAATGTCGCTTTCCAAAGCGCCTCCAAATAGCCACGTGCAGATGTTGCTCCCGCTGTCCGACGGACGCCAAAGCGTGTTAGCGCGTCGAGCGAGCGCCACTGGCGTGTCATATCGAGAAGAAGCAGATGGCTTGAATCTCTGGGGGCATTGGGTGGTGCGCGCCGAGGACCCGACGCCGTCACAGCTTGCCTACGAATATACAGTACAAATTGCTGACTCTCGGACTGTGCTGCCGCCAGTCTCTTTTCCGCAAAAACCGCTTACCGCTGAATTGCAACGTTACCTAGCGGCGTCGCCGCTCATTCAAAGTACTGCGGCGCCGGTGCGAAGGCGCGCGACACAACTGGTGCAGTCGCTTCAACGAACTCAATCGAAGCTTAC